>NZ_JBFAHW010000033.1:0-101915 GCF_040654355.1 Streptomyces sp. NPDC050704
CCGTTGTTTCTGGGGTCGTTGAAGTCGAACATCGGGCATACGCAGGCGGTGTCGGGTGTGGCTGGTGTGATCAAGACGGTGATGGCGTTGCGGCATGGGGTGTTGCCGCGGACGTTGCATGTGGATGCGCCGTCGGGGGAGGTGGACTGGTCTGCGGGTGCGGTGGAGTTGCTGACCGAGGCGCGGGAGTGGCCGGAGGTGGGGCGTGCGCGGCGGGCGGGTGTGTCGTCGTTCGGGATCAGCGGCACCAACGTCCACCTCATCCTCGAACAGGCACCAGAACCCCAGCTCCAGACCCAGCCCCAGTCACAGAACCAGCCTCAGCCCGAGACCGATGGCGCGACCGAGACCGAGGCCGAGCTCGAACCCGAGGCGGAACCGGAGAAGACCGCACGCCTCACCGGACCTCTCCCCTGGACCCTCTCGGCCGCCACCGAAACCGCCCTGCGCGACCAGGCCCGCCGTCTCCACGACCATCTGACCGAGCACCCGGAGCCCACAGCCACCGACATCGGGTACTCCCTCGCCACCACCCGCGCCGCCCTCGAACACCGGGCCGTGCTCCTCGCCGACGACCGCGACGGCTTCCTGGACCGGCTGCGCGCCCTGTCCGAGGAAGCGGAGCTGCCGGGCGTGGTCACGGGGACGGGCACCAAGGCCAGGACGGTGTTCGTGTTTCCCGGTCAGGGGTCGCAGTGGGTGGGGATGGGGGTGGAGTTGCTGGAGTCCTCGCCGGTGTTCGCGGCGCGGATGGCCGAGTGCGAGCAGGCCCTGTCCCCATTCGTGGACTGGTCACTGACCGAAGTCCTGCGCGGTGGTGGGGAGTTGGACCGGGTGGACGTGGTCCAGCCGGTGCTGTGGGCGGTGATGGTGTCTCTTGCCGAGGTGTGGCGCTCGTACGGGGTGGAGCCGGCCGCCGTGGTCGGGCACTCCCAGGGGGAGATCGCCGCAGCCGTGGTGGCCGGGGCGCTGACGCTGGAGGACGGCGCCAAGGTGGTCGCTCTCCGCTCGCAGGCGATCCTCGCGCTTTCCGGCCGCGGCGGGATGGCGTCGGTGCAACTGCCCGCCGACGACGTGCGGCAGGCGCTCGCGCGCTGGGAAGGCCGCATCGATCTGGCGGCGGTCAACGGCCCGGCCTCGGTGGTCGTCGCGGGCGAGACCGGCGCGCTGGAGGAACTGCTGGCGGGGGCCGGGGAAGAGGGCGTACGGGCGCGGCGGATCGCGGTGGACTACGCCTCGCACTCCTTCCACGTGGAGAGTGTGCGGGAGGAACTGGCCGGGTTGCTGGGTGACGTCACGCCGGTGCCGTCACGGGTGGCGTTCTATTCGGCGGTGACCGGGGACCGGCTGGATACCGCGGAGCTGAACGGGGCGTACTGGTTTCGGAATCTGCGGCAGCCGGTGGAGTTCGAACGGGTGACGCGGGTGCTGCTGGAGCAGGGGCACGGCCTGTTCGTGGAGATCAGTCCGCATCCGGTGTTGACGTCCGCGGTGCAGGAGACGGCGGAGGCGGTGGGGCGTGAGGTGGCGGTGACCGGCACGCTGCGGCGCGGGGAAGGCGGTTCGGAGCGGCTGTTGTTGTCGCTGGGCGAGGCGTATGTGCACGGGGCCTCGGTCGACTGGCGGGAGTGGTTCGCCGGGAGTGGTGCCCGGCCGGTGGATCTGCCCACCTACGCCTTCCAGCACCAGCGCTACTGGATGGAGGCGCCGAGCTCCGCGGGCGCCCGGGCCGCGACCGGCAGGGTGGTCGACAACTGGCGTTACCGGGTGGCCTGGCGGCGCGTCAGCCCCTCCGTCCGGGCAACCGAGGGCACTCTCCTGTCGGGACGGTGGCTGGTGGTCGCGCCGGACGGGGGCGACGGGGAAGAGGTCGCCGAGGCGTTGCGCACCGCCGGTGCCGAGGTGACCGTCTCCGCGGAACCGCGAACAGACACCGCCACCGGTGAGTACGCCGGTGTCGTCCTTCTGCCGGAGACGGCCGCCGACGCCCTCGCCCTGACGCGGGACCTGCGCGCGGCGGACGTGAACGCCCCGCTGTGGTGGCTGACCCGGGGCGCCGCCGCCGTGGCCACCAGCGACGCCGTACGGTCGGAGGCGACCCGGCTGTGGGGGCTCGGTCAGGTGGTCGGGCTTGAGCACCCCGACTGGTGGGGCGGGCTCATCGACCTGCCGCGCGACTGGAGCGAGAGCGCCGCCACCCTGCTGGCCGCCCTGCTGTCCGGAGCCGCCGCGGGCGAGGACCAGTTGGCGATCCGCGGCCCCGCGGCCTACGCACGACGACTGGTACGCGCCCCGCTCGCCGACCGCGGCCCCGTACGGCCGTGGAAGCCGCGGGGCACCGTACTGATCACGGGCGGCACCGGCGGCATAGCCGCCCACCTGGCCCGGTGGCTGGCCGCCGAGGGCGCGGAGCACCTCCTCCTGGTCAGCCGTCGCGGTGCCGAAGCACCCGGAGCCGACGCACTCGCCGAGGAACTGCGGGCGCTCGGAGCCGAAGTGACGCTCGCGGCCTGCGACGTGGCCGACCGGGACGCCCTGGCGGCCGTGTTCGCGAACGTACCGGAGCGGTGGCCCCTGAGCGCCGTCCTGCACGCCGCCGGCTCCACCAGTTACGGTCCGGCGCTCGCCGTCGAGCCGCAGGAGCTGGCGGACGGCATGGCGGCGAAGGCGGAGGGCGCCCGCCATCTGGACGTCCTGACGGCCGGTCTCGACCTGGACGCGTTCGTGCTTTTCTCGTCGGGCGCGGCCGTGTGGGGCAGCGCGGGCAACGGTACGTACGCCGCCGCGAACGCGTTCCTGGACGGGCTCGCGTTCGAGCGGCGGGCACGTGGCCTGACGGCGACGTCGCTGGCGTGGGGCGGCTGGGCGGGCGGTGGCATGCTGGAGGGCTTCGGCGCGCTGGCCGACCAGCTGGAGCGGCTGGGCGTACGGCAGATGCGGCCCGAGTCGGCGATCGAGGTCATGCGGGAGGCGGTCGAACAGGGCGAGACCGCGCTGACCGTCAGCGACATGGACTGGGAGCGGTTCGCCCCCGTCTACGCGCTGGCACGGCGCCGTCCGCTGATCGAGGAGATCCCCGAGGCGGCCCGTGCGCTGCGGGGCGACCGGGCCGACGCCGACCGGGCCGACGGCGACGACGGCACCGCGGGCGGCCTGCTGCGGGACACCCTCGCCGGGCTCAGTGAGCCCGAACAGCGCGCGGCACTGCTGGACTTGGTGCGGTCGCGGGCCGCGACCGTACTCGGCCACAGCGACGCGGCCCAGGTCGCGGCCAACCGGCCGTTCAAGGACCTGGGGTTCGACTCGCTGACGGCGACGGAGCTGCGCAACCGGCTGAACACGGTCACCGGCCTGCGGCTGCCCGCCACCCTGGTCTTCGACCACCCCACCCCCACCGCCCTCGCCACCCTCCTGCGCGGCGAGCTCCTGGGTGCCGCGGAAGCGGCGAACCCCGGATCTCCGCCGGCCCACCGCAGGCCGGCGGACGACGACCTGCTCGCCGTCGTCGGCATGGCCTGCCGGTACCCCGGCGGTGTCCGCGGGCCGGAAGACCTGTGGCGACTCGTCGCCGAAGGCCGGGACGAGATGGCGGACTTCCCCACCGACCGCGGCTGGGAGGCCCTTTCCCTCTACGACCCCGGACAGCAGACCACCCTCACCGGACAGGGCGCCTTTCTCTACGACGCCGGCGACTTCGACGCCGAGTTCTTCGGCATCTCCCCGCGTGAGGCGCTGTCCATGGACCCGCAGCAGCGACTGCTGCTCGAAGTGTCGTGGGAGGCGGTCGAGCGGACCGGCATCGACCCGCTGTCGCTGCGCGGCAGCCGCACGGGCGTGTTCGTCGGCGGAACCCCGCAGGAGTACGGCGCCCTGTTGATGAACTCCGCGTCCCTCGCGAGCGGTTACGCACTGACCAGCTCGTCCGGCAGCGTCATGTCGGGCCGTGTCTCGTATGTGCTCGGTCTCGAAGGACCCGCGGTCACCGTGGACACGGCCTGCTCCTCGTCCCTGGTCGCCCTGCACCTGGCGGGGCAGGCCCTGCGGGCGGGTGAGTGCGACCTCGCGCTCGCGGGCGGCGTCACCGTCATGGCCACTCCGGGGGCCTTCGCCGAGTTCGCCAACCAGGGCGGACTGTCCTCCGACGGCCGGTGCAAGGCGTTCGCGGACTCAGCCGACGGCACCGGCTGGGGAGAGGGCGTCGGCGTGCTGGTGGTGGAGCGGTTGTCGGACGCGCGGCGCAACGGTCATCGGGTGCTGGCGGTCGTGCGCGGTTCGGCGGTGAACCAGGACGGTGCGTCGAACGGTCTGACCGCGCCGAACGGTCCGTCCCAACAGCGGGTGATCCGGGCGGCGTTGGCGAGCGCGGGACTCTCGCCGTCGGAGGTGGACGCGGTCGAGGCGCACGGGACGGGGACCCGGCTGGGCGACCCGATCGAGGCGCAGGCCCTGCTGGCGACGTACGGCCGCGACCGGCCCGTCGACCGGCCCCTGTGGCTCGGGTCCGTCAAGTCCAACATCGGCCACACCCAGTACGCCGCGGGGGTCGGGGGTGTCATCAAGACGGTGATGGCACTTCAGGAGGGTGTGTTGCCCCGCACCCTGCATGTGAACGAGCCGACGAGTCAGGTGGACTGGTCGGCGGGCACGGTACGGCTCCTGACGGAGCGTCAGCCATGGCCGGAGACAGGCCGCCCGCGCCGGGCGGGCGTGTCGTCGTTCGGCATCAGCGGCACCAACGCCCACCTCGTCCTCGAACAGGCCCCGGACCAGGCCGTCGCGGGCGACAGGCCCGAGCGCCCGGCGGATGAAGTCACCGCCGGGGAGCGGGCGTTGAAGGAGCCCGCCGACGAGCCCGTCGCCGCCGACCAGGCCACCGCGCGGTGCGCCGCGGCCGGCCAGGAGGCGGCCGCTGCCGGAGCTGCGAGCGCCGCCGGAGCTGCGAGCGCCGCCGGAACTGTGAGCGCCGGCGGGGAAGCCCACGTCCCGCGGGTGCCCGATGCCGCGGAGCCCCGTGCCGCCGCCTCTTCCGGTGCGCTGCCCTGGCTGATCTCGGGACACACCGAAGACGCCCTGCAAGACCAGGTCGCACGCCTTCTCGCGGATCTGCGGGAACGACCCGGTGCCGCCCCTCGGGACATCGCCTACTCGCTCGCCACCACCCGCAGCGCCCTCACCCACCGCGCGGCCGTCGTCGGCGACAGCCTGCCCGCACTGCTCTCGGGGCTCGAGTCACTCGCCGCCGCATCGCCGGCCACCGGTGTGATCCGCGCCCCCGCACGGGAGACCCCGCTCGCCGTGATCTTCCCCGGCCAGGGCTCCCAACGGCCGGGCATGGGCAGCGAGTTGTACGAGCGGCACCCCGTCTTCGCCGCCGCCTTCGACGCGATCTGCGCCGAGTTCGACGGCCTGCTGCCCCGCCCGCTGCGCGACGTCGTCTTCTCCGCGGACCCCGGACGGCACCGGGAACTGGACCGGACCGAGTTCACCCAGCCCGCTCTGTTCGCCGTGGAAGTGGCGCTGTACCGGCTGCTGGAGAGCTGGGGCATCCGCCCCGACGTGCTGATCGGCCATTCCGTCGGAGAACTCGCCGCCGCCCACGTCGCCGGAGTCTGGTCACTCACCGACGCCTGCCGGGTGGTGGCCGCCCGAGGCCGGCTCATGCAGGCGCTGCCGCCCGGCGGAGCCATGCTGGCCGTACAGGTGGCCGAGACCGACGCGGTGGGGGTGCTCGCCGCCCACTCGGACCCCAGCGTCGGCATCGCCGCCGTCAACGGACCCTCCTCGGTGGTCATCTCCGGCCCGGAGAACGCCGTCCTGGAGGTCGCGGCCGAGTTCGTGGGGCGCGGCCACCGGACCAGGACACTCGCGGTCAGCCATGCCTTTCACTCTCCGCTCGTGGAGCCCATGCTCGCCGACTTCGCCGCGGTCCTGGTCCAGGTCGAATTCCACGAGCCCACGCTGACCGTCATCTCCAACATCACCGGAGCCCCCGCCTCCGCCGCCGAACTGTGCGCACCCGGCTACTGGGTACGGCACGTACGTGACACCGTCCGGTTCGTCGACGGGGTGCGCGCCCTGCTCGACCGCGGGGTGCGCACCTTCCTGGAAGCCGGCCCCGGCGGTGCCCTGACCACGATGGCCGAGGAGACCGCCGTCGACCACACGCAGGACACCGTGACCTGCCTGGCCGCCCTGCGGTCCGGTGACCGCGGCGAGGCCGACGCCCTGGTCGCGGCCGTCGCGCGGCTCGCCGTCGAGAACAGGGCCGTCGACTGGGACGGGTACTTCGCGGGCAGCGGCGCCCGTACGGTCCCGCTGCCCACCTACGCCTTCCAGCACCGCCGCTTCTGGCTGCGCGTACTGGGCGGGAGCGGCGGCAAGGACGCCTCGTCCATCGGCCTGACCACGGCGGGCCATCCGATGCTCGGCGCCGTCACCACGCTGCCCGCCTCCGGCGGACTGCTGCTCACCGGCCGCCTCGACCTCGGCGACCACCCCTGGCTGGCGGACCACGCGCTGGGCGGCACGCCACTGCTGCCCGGCACCGCGTTCGTGGAACTGGCCCTGCACGCCGGCGACCACGTGGGCTGCGACCGGCTCGACGAACTGGTCATCCACGCACCGCTGCCGCTGACCGAACGCGGCGGCATCGCCCTCCAGCTGTCGGTCGACGCCGAGGACGACAGCGGCCGACGCCCCTTCACCGTCCACGCCAGGCCCGAGGAGCCGCCCGAGGGGCCGTGGACCCGGCACGCCACCGGCGTCCTCACCCCGGCCGCCCTCACCGCCGTACCGGCCGCCGACCCCACCCACGCCCGGCCGCCGTCCGACGGCCACCGGGTGCCACTGGACGACTTCTACGCCGGGACCGCCGCGGCGGGCCTCGACTACGGCCCGGCCTTCCGGGGACTGACCGATCTGTGGCAGGTGGACGGAGAACTGCACGCCCGGGTCGCCCTGCCCGCCGGCACAGGCACCGACCCGGGCACCGACGTCGACAGCGCCGCTCGCTCCGGCCCGGACGACGTCCCGCACGACGGCACCGACGGCTACGCCGTCCACCCGGCGCTGCTCGACGCGGCCCTCCAGCCACTCGCCCTCGGCATCCTGGGCACGGACGGGCCCGAGGGCACCGCCGTTCCCGCGGGACTGCCCTTCGCCTGGTCCGGCGTCCGGCTGCACGCGACCGGAGCGACCGAGCTGTACGTCCGACTCGCCCCCACGGGAGACGGCGCGGTCTCGGTACGGCTCACCACCCCCGACGGCGAGCCCGTCCTGACCGTCGACGCCCTGACCCTGCGCGCGCCCGCCGCCGTCCCGGCCCGCACCGGCCCGTCGCGGAGCGAGTCCCTGTACCGAATGGAGTGGCCGGCCGTGCCACTCCCCGCCGCCGCGCCCGGGCAGGCACCGGGGGAGTGGGGCATGCTCGGCCTCGACCCGCGAGAACTGCGGCCCCGGCTGGCCGCCGCCACCGGCCTGAGCGTCGTCCCGTACCTCGACCCGCGGTCCCTCACCGAGACGATCGACAGTGGTGCGCCCGCGCCCACCGCCGTCGTCGTCTTCTGCGAGGCGCCCGACGACGACGATCCCGGCACGGCGGCACGCCGGGTCACCCATCAGGCGCTCGCCGCCCTCGGGCTCTGGCTCGCCGACGACCGGCTCGCCGACATCCGGCTGATCCTCGTCACGCACGGCGCCGTCGCCGTCGGCCCGGACGACCGTGGGCCGGACCCGGCCTCCGCCGCCGTGTGGGGCCTGACCCGAGCGGCCCAGGCCGAGCATCCGGGCCGGGTGGTCCTGGTCGACCTGGACGACGCGGACACCTCACTCGCCGCCCTGCCGAGCGCCCTGGCCACCGGCGAACCCCAGCTCGCGCTGCGCTCCGGCACCGCCCACACACCCCGGCTCACCCGGATGCCGGAGATCACCACGGCCCCGGCCGCGACCGCCGACGCCCCGGCCGCGACCGCCGACGCCCCGGCCGCGGACGGCACCCCACCGGCCGAGCGCGAGGCGGCCGCGACCGCAGGCACCCCGTCCGCGCGGTTCGACGCGAACGGCACCGTCCTGGTCACCGGCGCCACCGGAGCCCTGGGCACCCTGGTGGCGCGCCACCTCGTGACCCGGCACGGCGTACGGCACCTGCTGCTGGCGGGGCGGCGCGGGCCGGCCGCCCCCGGCGCGGAGGCACTGGCCGCCGACCTCACCGAGGCCGGCGCCCGGGTCACGTTCGCCGCGTGCGACGTCGCCGATCGCGCAGCACTCGTACGGCTGCTGGCAGGCATCCCCGCCGAGCACCCCCTCACCGGTGTGGTCCATCTGGCCGGCGTCGTGGACGACGGCCTCGTCACCGATCTCACCCCGGAGCGGGTCGACACGGTCCTGCTTCCCAAAGCCGACGCCGCCTGGCAACTGCACGACCTGACCGCCGACTTGGGACTGACCGCCTTCGTCCTGTTCTCCTCCGCGGCAGGGGTACTGGGCAGCGCGGGCCAGGCCAACTACGCCGCCGCCAACGCGTTCCTCGACGCCCTGGCGCAGTACCGCCGGGCCCAGGGCCTGCCCGCGCTCTCCCTCGCCTGGGGCCCGTGGCAGGGGACCGGCGGCATGGCCGACGCACTGGAGGCGACCGAACGAGCCCGACTGTCGGGCAGCGGACTGCTGCCCTTCGCCGCCGAGTCGGGACTGGACGCCCTCGACCGGGCCATGGCCGTGCCGGACGAACCCCTGATCGTCCCGCTCCGCCTCGCTCTGAGGACCTCCGAACCGATACCCACGGAACGGATTCCGGCCGTTCTGCGCGGCCTGGTCCGCGGCCCCACCACCCGCCGGACCGCCGTGCGCGGCGGCGACCGGCCGGGAGCCGCGGGCCTGGCGGGACTCGACACCGCCGCGCGCGAGGCCGCGCTGCTGGAACTCGTGTGCACCGAGACCTCCCGGGTGCTCGGACACGGCGCCGACCACGGCATCGACGCCGACCGGGCCTTCGGCGAGCTGGGATTCGACTCGCTGACCTCCGTCGAACTGCGCAACCGGCTGGCCGCCGCCACCGGTCTGCGGCTGCAGCCCACGCTCGTCTTCGACCATCCGACCTGCGCGGCACTGGCCACGGCCCTGAACCGGCAGTTCGCCGCACCCGCGGCCGAGCCCACGCGGGCCGCCGTCCCGACCGACCCGACCACCGCCGTCGCGGGCGCCGTCGAAGCGCTCTACCGGCACGCCGTCACCGTCGGCCGGTACGACCAGGCGGGCAAGGTCCTGATGAACTCGGCGGGCCTGCGCCCCGCCTTCACCTCGGCCGACCAGGTCGGCAGGGCGCCGGGCCTGGTCAAACTCGGCGACGGCGACGGCGACCGCCTCCCGGCCCTCGTCGGCCTGCCGTCCACCTCCGTCTGGGCCAGCGACCAGGAATTCGTCAGCCTCGCCCGGCCGTTGCGCGGCCTGCGCAGCACGTACTCCCTGATGATGCCGGGGTTCACCGCCGACGAACTCGTCGCGGGCAGCGTCGAGGCGGCCGTCGACCACGCGGCCCACACGATCGCCCGCGGCATGGACGGCACGCCGTTCGCCCTGGCCGGCCGGTCCTCCGGGGGCTCACTCGCGTACGCGGTGGCCACCCGCCTGGAGGAACTCGGCACGCCCGCCGTCGGAGTGGTCATGCTGGACACCTACCTGGCCGGTACCCCGCAGACCGACTACATCGTCCATGTCATGGAGGAACGCTCCCTCGAACGCGAGGCCGAGTTCGGCCGCATGACCGGTATGCGGCTCACCGCGATGGCCTCGTACTTCTCCCTCTTCGAGACGTGGCAGCCGCGCCCCCTGACCACACCCGCCCTCCTGGTCCGGGCCTCGGAACTGATTCCGGCCGACCCCGACCACCCGAGGAACGTCCCCGACACCTGGCAGACCAGGTGGCCCGTACCACTGGACGTGGTGGACGTCCCCGGCGACCACCATTCCATGATCGAGGAACACGGGGAGACGACCGCGAGGACCGTGCACGAGTGGCTCAAGGGTTTGCGCTGAGTGCCGAGGAGAAAAGCTGGGCACACCTGCTGATGTGGACGCTTCTCACACAGGTGACCCGGGACTCTTCGGTCCAGAATCCGTGACCTGGCAGATGCACGGCGACCCGATGATGTGGGTCGCCGGCATCCGCGCGCTCTACCTCCAGGCCCTGCACCCGCGCGCGGTACGCGGTGTCACGCAGAACTCGGACTTCCGCAAGGACGCCTGGGGCAGGCTGCTGCGCACCGCCAACTTCGTCGGCACGACCACGTACGGGACGAAGGAGGCAGCTGAGAAGGCCGGGGCCAGAGTGCGGAAGATTCACACGATGCTCACGGCGACCGACCCCGACACCGGGGAGCGCTACCGGATCGACGAACCCGAGCTGCTGCTCTGGGTGCACTGTGCCGAGATCGACTCCTACCTCCATGTCGGGCGGCGTTCGGGGTTCCGCCTCACCGACGAGCAGGCCGACCGCTACATCGGCGAACACCGCCTCAGTGCCCGGCTGGTGGGCCTCGACCCCGACGACGTACCCGCTGACCAGGCACAACTCGCGGCGTACTTCGAGAAGATACGGCCCGAGCTGGCCGCGGGACCGGAGGCGCGGGACGTCGACGCCTTCCTGCGCAGGCCGCCCGCCCACCCGCTGCTCGTCCCGGCACGCGCACTGCTGTGGCGGCACGTGGCGCAGGTCGCGTACGCGTCGCTGCCGCCGTTCGCCCACGAGTTGTACGGCAGATCCGTACCGCCGCCCGAAACGGTGACCCGCCAACTCCGCCTCACCGGAACCGTGTTGCGCGGCGTTCCCGCACGTCTGCGCTGGCAACTGCCGCCCAAACACATTATCCGCGCCATGTCACGGCTCGGCCCCGGCTCACGCCCGGCCCCGTACAAACTCGGACGATAGCTCGCCATACTGGACGAGCCAGGGGAGGGCATGGCCGAACGACGGGGGCGATCGCAGGAGATGGGGGAGACCAGGCTGATCCAGAGCCGGTACCGGTTGCTCGACCTGATCGGTCGAGGGGGGATGGGGGAGGTGTGGCGTGCCCGCGACGAGTCGCTGGGCAGACAGGTGGCCGTGAAGTGCCTCAAGCCGCTGGGACAGCACCACGACCACTCCTTCACCGATGTGCTGCGGGAACGGTTTCGCCGCGAGGCCCGGGTGGCCGCGGCCCTGCAGCACCGCGGGGTGACCGTGGTCCACGACTTCGGCGAGTCCGACGGCGTGCTGTATCTGGTGATGGAGCTGCTGGAGGGGCGAAACCTCGGCCAGTTGATGGAGGACAACAAGAACCATCCGTTGCCGGTCGCCGATGTCGTGGACGTCGCCGAGCAGGTGGCAGCCGCCCTCGCGTACACCCATCAACAGGGCATCGTGCACCGAGACTTGAAGCCCGCGAACATCATGCGTCTCGACGACGGCACGGTGAAGATCTGCGACTTCGGCATCGCCCGCCTCGGCCACGACATCGGCCTCACCGGACGCCTCACCGGGACCGGCATCGCGATGGGCACCCCGCACTACATGTCGCCGGAACAGATCGGCGGCACCAACGTCGATCAACGCAGCGACCTCTACTCCTTCGGCTGCGTGCTGTACGAGATCGCCACCGGGGCCCCGCCGTTCGACCTCGACGACGCGTGGGCGGTCCTCGTCGGGCACCGGGACACGACTCCCGAGCCGCCGCGCACCCACCGCGCCGAACTCCCGGAGTACCTGGAGCGGATCATCCTGGACCTGCTGGCCAAAGAGCCGGGGCAACGGCCGCACGACGCCCGTGAGTTGGGCCGACGGATCAGCGAGGGCCGCAGCACCCCGGCGTACGTGCCGACCGTGGTGTCCTCTCCCGTGCGGCACCCAGCGACGCAGCAGCCGGCCGCGCGCGGCACGCGCCTGCCCTCCTGGACCCGCGGTATGACCACCGGTCACAAGGCGACCGGCGCGGGCGGCCTGCGCATCACACCGCCCGACTCCGCCGCGGGCCTCACCGGCGACTGGATCGCCCGGACCGACACCCGCGGCACCCAGCAGCCGGTTCCGGCCGAACGGCCCACTCCGTCACCCGAGTTGATCACCACTCTCACCGGACGGCACAACGCGGGACTGAGCCTGGGGCGGCTCGGCCGCTGGGCCGAGGCCGGCGAGGTGCACCGCGCGGTCGCCGCCGAACGGGAGCACGCGCTCGGGCCCGACCACCCCGACACACTCGCCAGCCGCTACGAAGTGGGCTTCACCCTCAGCCGCACCGGCCGCCCGGCCGACGCCCTGCGCGAATACACCCACGTGGCCCAGGCCAGGGAGCACGTGCTCGGCACCGATCACCCCGACACGCTGGCCGCCCGGCAGGAAATGGCGTACGTGCTGGGGCAGTTGGGCCGCCACTTCGAGGCGCATCAGGTGTACACGTCCGTGCTCGCCGCACGGGAGCGCGCCATGGGGCCCGACCACCCCGACACCCTGCGCTGCCGCCACAACCTCGCCTTCAACCTGAGCCGGCTCGGACGACTGGAGGACTCGTACCGGATGGCGAGCGAAGTGGCCGCGGCCCGCGCCCGGGTGCTCGGCAGGAACCATCCCGACACCCTCGTCACCCGCTACGAAGTCGCGTACGCACTGGGCCAGTTGGGCCGCTGGCCGGAGGCGCTCCAGACCTATCAGGAGGTCGCCGAGGCGCGGGCGCAGGCACTCGGCCCTGACCACCCCGACACACTCGCCGCGCGCTACGAGGTCGGCATCAGCCTCGGCCGGCTCGGCCGCAGCGCCCAGGCCCTGGAGCTGTACCGGGCCCTGATCGACGACCGCACCCGTGTCCACGGTCCCGGCCACCCCGAGACCCTGCGCGCCCGGCACGGCCTGGGCGTCAACCTCGGCCGGCTCGGCCGCTGGGAGGAGGCCCTCGCCGAGTCCCGTGACGTGTGCGCGATCCGCGAGCGGGTGCTCGGCCCCGACCACCCGGACACCCTGGTCAGCCGCCGCGAGGTCGCCGTCGGCCTCGGCTGGCTCGGCCGCTGGGCCGACGCCCTCGCCGAGTACCGCCACGTCGCCACCGCCCGCGAACGCGTCCTCGGTACCGACCACCCCGACGCCCTCGCCAGCCGCAACGACGAGGCCCACTGCCTGGAACAGCTCGGCCGCGGCGCGGAGGCGGTCGAGCTGTACCGGAGGGTGGCGGCGCTGCGGCAGCAGCGGGCATCCGGAGCCCACTGACGCGGCGCCTCTCCCGCCGCTCGTCCGGTGCGTCCGGTCGGCCGCCCGCCGCCTGCCGCGCATCTCTGGCCGACCTAGATCATCGCGTGCTACCAAGAGACATGCCTGTACATGAGGGACACCGGGGATACGACGTCGTCATCGTCGGCGGAGGCCACAACGGTCTGGTCGCCGCCGCCTACCTGGCCCGCGCCGGGAGGTCCGTCCTGATCCTGGAGCGGCTGGGGACCACCGGCGGCGCCGCCGTGTCCACCCGGCCGTTCGCCGGGATCGACGCCCGCCTGTCGCGGTACTCGTACCTGGTCAGCCTGCTGCCGCGGAAGATCGTGCGGGACCTGAACCTCGACTTCCGGGTCCGCGGCCGCACCGTGTCCTCGTACACCCCCGTCGAGCGCGAAGGCCGGCACACCGGACTGCTCGTCGGTGGCGGCGAACGGCGCACCCGGGAGGCCTTCGCCCGGCTGACCGGCTCGGACCGCGAGTACCGGGCCTGGCAGAGCTTCTACGCAATGACCGGCAGGGTCGCCCGGCAGGTGTTCCCCACACTCACCGAACCGCTGCCCACGCGGGACGAACTGCGCCGCCGTATCGACGACGAGCAGGCCTGGCGGCTCCTCTTCGAGGAACCGCTGGGAACCGCCGTCGAGGACACCTTCGCCGACGACCTCGTACGCGGCATCGTGCTCACCGACGCACTCATCGGCACCTTCGCGGACGCCCACGACCCGTCCCTGCGACAGAACCGGTGCTTCCTCTACCACGTCATCGGCGGGGGAACGGGCGCCTGGGACGTACCGGTAGGCGGTATGGGTGCGCTCACCGACGCGCTGGCCGGGGCGGCGCGCGGCGCGGGCGCGGTCATCGCGACCGGGCACGAGGCGGTCCGGGTGGAGACCGACGGCCGCGCCGCCGAGATCACGTACCGGACCGAGGACGGGGAAGGCACCGTCGCGGCCCGGCACGTCCTCGTCAACGCCTCCCCGCAGGAGCTCGCCCGGCTCACCGGCGACGAGCCGCCCGCACCCGCCGAGGGCGCCCAGCTCAAGGTGAACATGCTGCTGAGGCGGCTGCCCCGGCTGCGCGACACGTCCGTCGATCCGCGCGAGGCCTTCTCCGGGACGTTCCACATCGCCGAGGGGTACGAGCAGCTGGCGACGGCGCACGCACAGGCCGCGTCCGGGACGCTGCCCGAGGCCCCGCCCTCCGAGATCTACTGCCACTCGCTCACCGACTCGACGATCCTCGGCCCGGACCTGGTGCAGCAGGGCTACCACACACTCACGCTCTTCGGCCTGCACACCCCCGCGCGGCTCTTCGCCCGGGACAACGACGGCGTACGCGAGGAACTCCTCAAGTCGACCCTCGGTCAGCTGGACGCACACCTCGCCGAACCGCTCGCCGACTGCCTCGCCACCGATGCGGACGGCCGCCCCTGCATCGAGGCGAAGACCCCCCTCGACCTGGAGCGCGACCTGCGGCTGCCCGGCGGCAACATCTTCCACCGCGACCTCGCCTTCCCCTACGCACAGGAGGGCACCGGCCGCTGGGGCGTGGAGACCCGGCACCCGAACGTGCTGCTCTGCGGTGCGGGCGCGGTACGCGGCGGCGGGGTGAGCGGGGTGCCCGGTCACAACGCGGCCATGGCGGTGCTCCAAGATCTCAAAGCCCTGGGACTGGAGTGACGTCGGCCCTGAGGCGCCGACCGTGCTGCATGCGTCGCGGCCCGAGGGGGTACCCCGACAGGGGACGGGAATCAGCAAGCGGGCCCCGTTGCGCAGACAGGACGCCAGGACGCGGGCGCGGGGCCGTGGGCCGGCCGGAGGAGGCGTCATGCGCATGCGCTGGGAAGCGTTCCTGAAGGAGATCCAGGAGCGCGGCGAGTACTCCTCACCCGAAGAAGCCGAACGAACCGCCCGCGTGGTCCTGGCCCTGCTGGGCGCCCATCTGGTGGGTGACGTGCGGGCCGAGCTGGCCGACCGTCTTCCCGAGACGTGCGCCCTCGTCCTGCTCAACCCGCTCCCCGCGCATGAGCCGCTCTCGCCCGAGCGGTTCGTCCGGGCCTCGGCGGCCTGGATCGAGGGCGCCACGGAACGGACCGCGACCTGGGACGTCAGCGCCCTCCTCAGCGTCATCGCGGACCTCGCGGGGGACGACGACCTGCTGGACCGGATCCTCCTCCAGCTCCCGCCCGGCTACGACCTGCTCTTCGGCCGTCCCATGCCCTCTTGAACTGAGCTGGCCCTACCTTCCAAGCGTGGGTTTGAGCTGGTCCTTCGTAAGATCGGCGAGCGCCTTCTTTCGCGCCGGGTCTTCAACGACGAACCGGCACTGCTGGAGCTGATCGCAGACGTACTCGCGCTCTGCGAGGACGCCCTGTGGGCGGTGGACATCAACCACGGCGGTGCCGCTTTGCTCATCGGCCTCCTGCTCAGCCACGAGCAGCCGATGGTCTACATCACTCGAGCACCGGGCTGACGACCGAAAGCACCTCGCCGTCAGCGTCTGCATCTGGACCCGAGTCGCCGAAGGCGAGCTCGAGTTCGCGCCCTGCCCGGCGCACATCGCACACGGTCCCGAACTCCGCGAGGTCTGGAGCCGACAGCGGCACAACGTCTGCCACTGGCTCAAAAACGCGGACGACCACCCCTACTACCGCGCGCTCAAGCCGCTGCTCGACACCCACGCCGAACAGTTGGCCAAGGCGATCGACTGCGCTCGACCGAGATGGATGACAGCCACGGTGCAGGTTCTCGCGGTTCGGGTCCTACGGCTCCACTGTGACCTGCGGAAACCATGCGCTGTCTCACGCAGTTTCGTAGTCGGTCTGTCTCACGGTCATGTCCGAATCCTCGAACTGGCTACGGGGGACATGCAGTTGATCTGCGGATGGGCCCCGAAGGGCCTCCGGGTGCGGGGCCGCGTGACGGGTGAGACAGACTGGGTCGGCCTGGCACGCGACTACCACTTGGAGCACGTCGGATGAGCAGCAACGTACTGACCATGGGCGGCGGGCCGAGACGAGTCGACGGCCAGGGCCAGGCGAAGGTGGCGGACATGGTCAGCTTCTCCGACGGGTCGGGGCCGGCGTCGTCGGTCGTGTACGTGGAGCGCGAACTGCCGCCGGGAGGCACGTCCGCGTACCTTGCGGCCCGGGGCGGCGGGGCCCGTTCCTTCGCCCTGTGGGCCGACGATCAACGCCGGGAGCGGGTGGCCACCGTGGTGACCCTGTCGGCCGGCGGCGGCGTCGCGAGGTTTCAGGTGCTCGGCGCGCACGGCGAGGTCATCGGCACGCTCATGCGCGAGAAGGCGCTCCGCGGCAGGGGCCTGCGCACCCGCTGGACCGTGCACCAGCCCGGCGGCTCCGACGCGGTCGGCTTCAAGGGGAGGATCGTATGGTGGTGGATGTGGTGGTTCCTGCTGCCCTTGATGACGGTGGTCCTCGTGATGAGCGTCTTCGACAGCGTCCCTAACAACGAGGGCGGCTTCGCACGCGCACCCCGGCGCATCCGGTGGCGCGCGAACGGGCAGGTCCCGCTGGAGTTCAGGTCCAAGGGCGACAAACTGCACGTACACGCCCCCGGTGTGGACTGGCGGCTCGGGGCCGCGCTGATCGCCCTCCTGCGCAGCTTCAACGCCGGCGCATGGGACTCGGTGAAGAAGTGACCCGGGGGACGACGCTCCGGCGCGGTGCGTGCTGTGGCGGCGGAAGTTGGTGTTCCGGGGCCGCGCACCGTAGAACTGGGCCTCATGTCTGATCAGTGGCCGGCCCAACGCCCGGCGCCAAGGCCCTTGCCCGGTCCGCCCGGCGGGTACTACGGGCCGCCACGGTTCCATGAGGTCGGTGCCGGGTACCGGCGTCGGGCCGGCGTCCTGCTCTGGCTCGCGATCGCCGTCGCGGCTCTCATGATGGTCGCGTTCGTGGCCAGCATCGTCTTACTGGTGAAGGCGGACGCGGACGTGGACAACGCCGCCTACGGCTATCTCGCGCTCTTCCTCTGGTTCGGGATCGTCGCCGCGATCCCGATGCTGCTGGCGCTCGGTATCCCCGCAATCGTCATGACGCAGCGTGTACGGCAGCAGGAGCGGCTGGGCCACCATGCTGTGTACCGAGGGCCCAAATTCGGCAAACAGTAGTCGAGCGAGCTCCAGACGCGATGCGTAGATCACATGAACCCGGACCGTGGCCGACCAGTAGTTGCCCGAATAGTGCTTCTGATCCCTGTACCAGCGGAACGTCCGCCACGGATAAGCCGTCTGCAGCGACACCGCCGCCACAGACGGCACAGGAGCAGTCTTCAACCCCGCCACCGTGCCCACGAAAGCTGACGGTCGCTTCCATCCCCACTCCCGGGCCGCGCTCCGGCCTGGCAGGGGGTGGGCACGGTGCCCAGTGCGGAGAAGATCGGTAACGTCAGCGTCCAGCGGCAGGGCGGCTTCTCGTGGTCCCCGCGGTAGCGGCAGTTGAGCTCAACAAGGCCGCGGCGGTAAACCAGAAGCGGTCCCGGCCGCCGCCCTTGCCCGTATTCCGGTGTGCACCGGATCCGTAACGGTACAGAACGGGTCGGGCCTGCACGTCGTGTTGCCGATCAACGTCGTGAACCACACGAGTTACTGCTACCTGCAGTACGGGCACACCGGTGCCGGGGTCAGAGCCCTGCAGAAGAACATGAACAGCTGCTACGGCAAGAGGCTCGAACTTGACAGCGGCTTCGGGCCGGCCACCGAACCAAGGTGCACGGGACCAAGACGAAGGCCGTGAGGGTGCGTCTGCTGTCAGATGCTGTGTGTAGGGAGTCACGCTTCCCTGCACCGAGAGCGATCAACCTTCTCTGCTGCCCCACAGCCGCGCCGGTACCGAAGATCGAGAGTCCGTCCAGCTGCGCGCCATGGTTGCCGCCATGGTTGGCACCGTTCTGCTGCGCACCCAGGAGAGGCGAACAGGCGGGGCACTACGGCTGGAGCCTCCATCCCCCTTCGGCAGTCGGCTCGTGGTTGCCCCTTGCGTGATCAGCGACGAGCCTCCATCATCAGGAATCCTGTTATTTTAATGTTGTAGCGAGGGAGGTCCAGTCATGCCATTCAGGCCCAGAATCCAGGCCCGAGGGGTTCAGCTGCTGCTCGGCCGAATGATGAGCCGCGTGCACGAGGATCTGCGCTTCACCGACATCCCGAAGCACACGGAATCCATCCGGGTGGAGACCGGCGCCGGACCGGTGACGTGCACCGTCTACCGCCCGTCGGCCACCGCCGCGGCCCCTGCCCCCGTGTACGTCAACTTCCACGGCGGCGGGTTCGTGATCGCCCGCCCTCAGCAGGACGACCACATCTGCCGCTACATAGCCGCCACGGCCGGCTGTGTGGTGATCAACGTGGACTACGCCGTCGCCCCGCAGCGGCCGTACCCCGCACCCGTCACCCAGGCGTACGACGTCACCGCCTGGGTGGCCGAGAACGGCACCGCCAACAACTGGGACGGTTCACGACTCGCCGTGGGCGGACACAGCGCCGGGGCCAACCTGACCGCCGCGGTCTGCCGCACCGCTCGGGACCGCGGCACCTTCATGCCCCGCCTCCAGATCATCGACTCGGCACCGCTCGACCAGCTCGCCGATCCGGCCGCCAAGCAGTCACCCATCGTCAAGCCCCTGCTCACCCCTCAGCTCATGCGGGTCTTCACCGCCGCCTACGTCCCTGATCCCGCTGACCTCGCCCATCCGCTGGTGTCGCCCGGACTGGCCGACGACCTCGCCGGGCTGCCGCCCGCCCTGGTCATCACCGCGGAGAACGACCGCCTGCGCGACGAGGGCGATGCGTACGCCAAGGCCCTGGAAGCTGCCGGCGTTCCGGTCACCCACCGTTGCTTCGAGGGTGTCGACCACTACTTCACCCACATCGGCCCGGCACCGGCCGGGAAGGAAGCCATCGATCTGATGGCCACCACCCTGCGCACGGCACTCACCGCCTGACCGCTGACAGGGGCCGACAGTCCTTGTGACAACACGCTGCCGGGTCGGAACTCGAAATCTGTCGACCGGACGTGCGTGAAATCCGCGCGGAGGCCATCAGCACAGGGCCTACGGTCTCGGCAGGGCAAGCAGTGAGCCCTCCATCCGCTGATCAGCGGCTTCGTGTCGCCCGCTCGGCCCGCGTGCCCAAACCCAGCCGCCCCGGCCCCGGACGCCCACCCGGCTCCGAGAACCTGCACCCGCCACCCGCCACGACGTCGGCAAAGCCGTCAAACGCCCCAGCAGTCTGCACGAGCGAGATCAGTCCGGACGTTAAGGATCAAGCTCAGTCCGCCGAGGGAGCCCAGCCCACCGCCTCGATCCGAGCGGCCTCCGCCGGCCGTGACGCGTCGAAGAGCACGTCGTCACCGGCTTCCACCCGCAGGCTGTCGACGTACGAACCGCGGCCCACGTACCGCCCGTCGGTCGCGTACCGCCAGCGCAGCGTGAGCTGTCCGCCCGCCGGAAGGTCCGCGGTGAGCCGCCGCCACAACCGGCCCGACCAGCCGGTGACCGAGCCGGCCGGGTGCTCCCGCGGATCCTCGCCGTGGCGCGCGGTCGTGAAGGGCACCGGCTGCCACGTCGTTCCGCCGTCCGCCGAGGACTCCAGGAACAGGGCGTCCGCCTGTGGTTCCGTGTCCCACCACAGGGCGCAGCGCAGGCGGCCTCCGGCGCCGAGGCCGAGCGCGGGCAGCGTCAGTGTCGCGGTCGTGGTGTTCGCCATGCCGGAGAACCAGGCCGTACGTCCGTGCGCGGGCCGGACCGGCACGGCCCGCGCGAGGTTGTTCGCGGCGGCGACCCGGGGAGCGGAACCGGAACGCCAACTGCGCACAGGGTGAACGGAGTTGCCCAGCACAATCAGGAAGGAGTCGGTTGTCGGGTCGAGTACCAGGGAGGTACCCGTGAAGCCGGTGTGGCCGGCGGTGCGCGGCGTGGCCATCGCGCCCATGTACCAGTGCTGGTAGAGCTCGAAGCCGAGACCGTGCTCGTCGCCGGGGAAGGCGGTGTTGAAGTCGGTGAACATCAGCTCCACCGACTCGGGCGACAGGATGCGGGCTTTGCCGTACACACCGCCGTTGAGCAGCGTGCGGCCGAGGATCGCGAGGTCCCAGGCGGTGGAGAAGACCCCGGCGTGCCCCGCGACGCCGCCCAGGCTGTACGCGTTCTCGTCGTGCACCTCGCCCCACACCAGGCCCCGGTCGATCCCGGACCAGGGCTTGCGGGCGTCCTCGGTGGCGGCGATCTTCGGCTTCCAGGAGGCGGGCGGGTTGAACCGGGTGCGGCGCATACCGAGGGGCGCGGTGATCTCGGTCCGGAGCAGGACGTCCAGCGGATGCCCGGTGATCTCTTCCAGGACGAGCTGGAGCGAGATCAGGTTGAGGTCCGAGTAGAGGTACGTGGTGCCCGGCGGGTTGAGCGGCGCCTCGTTCCAGATGAGTTGGAGCTTCTCCTCGTGGGTCGGCGCGTTGTAGAGCGGGATCCAGGCGCGGAACCCAGAGGTGTGGGTGAGGAGCTGACGGATCGTGATGTCCTGCTTGCCCGCGCGGCCGAAGTCCGGAAGATACGAGGAGACCTTCGCCTCCAGCGCCAGCGCGCCCCGCTCGATCTGCTGCACGGCGAGGATCGAGGTGAACAGCTTCGAGACGGAGGCGAGGTCGAAGACCGTGTCCTCGGCCATCGGGATCTGCTGGTCGGCGGCGAACTCCACACCGGTGTCGGTCTTCTCGTCGTACGCGGAGTAGCGCACCGCCTTGCCGATCGGCTGGTGCAGGGCGACCGTGCCGCCGCGTCCGGCGAGCAGCACGGCACCCGCGTACCAGGGGTACTTGGGGGAGGGGCCGAGGAACGTCTCGGCGTCGGCCACCAGTTGGCGCAGATGCCCGGCGAGCAGTCCGGCCCGTTCGGCGGAGCCGCGGCGCAGGGTGGGGCGCGCCGCGCCGGTGCCCTGTGCCGCCGCAGGTCCCGCGGGGAAGGGGACGAGGGCGAGGCCGCCGCCCAAGGCCAGCAGACGGCCGCCCACTTGACGGCGGGTCAGTCCGCCGGTCTCTCTGCCCGCTGCGTCTTCGTTCACCGAGGAGCCTCCCGCCGCGCCGTCTGAAAGTATCTTTCCGGTTTCACCGTGCGGAGTGAAACTTTCGTGTCAGTCGCTGAGTGTGTCAAGCATGCGCAAGGGGTGGCCGGCGTGCGGCGCGGGACTCGGCGTCGACACCCGAGAAATCTGACGGAGCATCAGAAAAGGTCTTCCCTCGTCCGGAGGACTGCGGCATTCTGCGCCCATGCAGACGGAACTGAGCAAGAAACTGGGAGTCGAGCACGCCCTCTTCGGCTTCACGCCGTTCCCCGCCGTGGCCGCTGCCATCAGCCGCGCCGGTGGATTCGGTGTGCTCGGTGCGGTCCGCTACACCGCCCCCGACGACCTCAAACGCGACCTCGACTGGATCGAGGCGAACGTCGACGGCAGGCCGTACGGGCTGGACGTCGTGATGCCCGCCAAGAAGGTCGAGGGGGTGACCGAGGCGGACGTGGAGGCGATGATCCCGGAGGCGCACCGCCGGTACGTCACGGACACCCTCGCCAAGTACGGCGTGCCCGACCTCGCCGAGGGCGAGGCCTCCGGCTGGCGCATCACCGGCTGGATGGAGCAGGTCGCCCGCAACCAACTGGACGTCGCCTTCGACTACCCGATCAAGCTGCTCGCCAACGCGCTCGGCTCACCGCCCGCCGACGTCATCAAGCGCGCCCACGAGCAGGACGTGCTCGTCGCCGCGCTCGCCGGCAGCGCCCGGCACGCCCGCAAGCACGCGGAGGCGGGCATCGACATCGTCGTCGCGCAGGGCTACGAGGCGGGCGGCCACACCGGTGAGATCGCCTCGATGGTGCTCACGCCCGAAGTCGTCGACGCCGTCGGCCCGCTGCCGGTGCTCGCGGCCGGCGGCATCGGCAGCGGACGGCAGATCGCCGCCGCGCTCGCCCTCGGCGCCCAAGGCGTCTGGCTCGGCTCCCTCTGGCTGACCACCACCGAGGCCGACATGCACTCACGCGCCCTGACCCGGAAGCTCCTGGCGGCCGAATCCGGCGACACGGTCCGCTCGCGCGCGCTGACCGGCAAACCCGCACGGCAGTTGCGTACCGAATGGACCGACGCCTGGGACGACCCGAACGGACCCGGCACGCTCCCCATGCCCCTGCAGGGGCTGCTGGTCGCCGAGGCGGTCTCACGGATCCAGAAGTACGAGGTGGAACCGCTGCTCGGCACGCCCGTCGGGCAGATCGTCGGCCGGATGAACAGCGAACGCAGCGTCCAGGAGGTCTTCGACGACCTCACACGCGGTTTCGAGGAGGCCGTCGACCGCGTCAACCGGATCGCCGGAAGGAGCCAGGAGTGACTCAGCCCCCCATCGGATTCTGGGCCCAGGCCACCGCCGACCCCGAGCGCGGGGTCCTCATCGCACCCGACGGCGAGGAGTGGACCGCCGGCCGGCTGCACGCCGAGGCCAACCGGCTGGTGCACGGGCTGCGCGCCGCCGGGCTCGAACGCGGTGACGCCTTCGCCGTCGTGCTGCCCAACAGCGTCGAGTTCCTCACCGCCTACCTCGCCGCCTCACAGGCCGGCTTCTACCTCGTGCCCGTCAACCATCACCTGGTCGGCCCCGAGATCGCCTGGATCGTCTCCGACTCGGGTGCCAAGGTGCTCATCGCACACGAGCGGTTCGCCGACGCGGCACGCCACGCGGCCGACGAGGCAAAGCTGCCGGGCGAGCGGCGGTACGCGGTCGGTGCGGTCGAGGGCTTCCGGCCGTACGCCGAACTCCTCGACGGGCAGCCCGGGTCGGCGCCCGAGGACCGCACCCTCGGCTGGGTCATGAACTACACCTCGGGCACCACGGGCCGCCCGCGCGGCATCCGGCGCCCCCTGCCCGGCAAGCCTCCCGAGGAGGCGTACCTCGGCGGCTTCCTCGGCATCTTCGGCATCAAGCCGTTCGACGACAACGTGCATCTCGTCTGCTCGCCGCTCTACCACACGGCGGTCCTCCAGTTCGCGGGCGCGTCCCTGCACATCGGCCACCGGCTGGTGCTGATGGACAAGTGGACGCCCGAGGAGATGCTCCGCCTCATCGACACCCACAAGTGCACGCACACGCACATGGTCCCGACCCAGTTCCACCGCCTGCTCGCACTGCCGGAGGCGACGAGGGCGGCGTACGACGTGTCGTCGATGCGGCACGCCATCCACGGCGCCGCGCCCTGCCCCGACCACGTGAAACGGGCCATGATCGAGTGGTGGGGTGACAGCGTCGAAGAGTACTACGCGGCCAGCGAGGGCGGTGGCGCCTTCGCCACGGCGGGGGATTGGCTGAAGAAGCCCGGCACGGTCGGCAAGGCCTGGCCCATCAGCGAGCTCGCCGTCTTCGACGACGACGGGAACAAGCTGCCGGCCGGTGAGCTGGGCACCGTCTACATGAAGATGAACACGGGCGGATTCTCGTACCACAAGGATGAGACCAAGACGAAGAAGAACCGCATCGGCGACTTCTTCACCGTCGGTGACCTGGGGTATCTCGACGAGGACGGCTACCTCTTCCTCCGCGACCGCAAGATCGACATGATCATCTCGGGCGGGGTCAACATCTACCCCGCCGAGATCGAGGCCGCGCTGCTCACCCACCCCGCCGTCGCGGACGCCGCCGCCTTCGGGATTCCGCACGACGACTGGGGCGAGGCGGTCAAGGCCGTCGTCGAACCCGCCCCCGGATTCGAACCGGGCGAGGCCCTGGCCGCCGAGATCCTCGACCACTGCGAGCGGCAGCTGGCCGGCTACAAGCGGCCCAAGAGCGTCGACTTCATCGAGACGATGCCGCGCGATCCCAACGGGAAGCTGTACAAGCGGCGGCTGCGGGACCCGTACTGGGAGGGCCGCACCCGCCCCGTGTGAGAGCGCCCGCGTGTGTCCCGTCCCCTGCACTCGTCGCCGGAGCCACGGCAATGTGGTCCCGCCCTATGTGGGGCGGGACCGCAAGGACTTGCCCGCTCACGCGCTCACTCGTGCACCCGCACCACCTTCAGCGCCGGTGAGGAGAGGATGTCCTTCTCGCAGAAGCGGGACGTCACCCACTTCTCGGCCGAGAACAGCCGCGTCTGGTCGGCGAAGTGGGCCGAGTTCGGATTCGACGACTGGGAGTACGTGAGGAGCGTACGGGCCACCGGGCAGCGACTGCCGTCCCAGCCGACGGCCTGGAGGTAGCTCGACCCGGTGGTGACCTCCGGGTAGCCGCCGGCCGCCGCGTTCCAGACCGGCTCGATCTTGTTCCACACCCCGAGCGACTCCGTACCGCCCGAGACGGGGATGCGCTGACCGCCGCGTACGACGAACTGGTTCGCGCCGAGCTTCGCGTCCGGGGCGATCCCGGCCGCGCGCAGTTCGGTGACGGTGTCGGCGAGAGCCCTCGCGAAACCGGGCGCGTCCGTGTTCAGCGTGTTCGGGGTGCGCACCGGGTCCGCCGCCGAGAACGGCACCTTCCACAGCTGGGCCGCCGGCACCGCGGTGATCAGCTTCCGCCAGAAGCGGTCGAAGAGCAGCGCGCCCCGGCTGTCGGTGTCCATGGAGTGGTCCCAGGCCTTGAGCGCACCGCAGGCCTCGGTGACATCAACTGCGGTGCCGTCACTGCCCGTTGCCGTGCCTCCCGGGAGCGCGGCACAGGCGCGGGCCGCGTCGTCGGCCGCGAGATCGCCGGCCGGCACCCGGTTCGCGAACTGCTGCCGCTGGAGGTCCCGCACGGTCAGATCGCCGCGCTCGGCCATGGCGGCCACGTCCTCGATCGCGCCCCGGGTGCGCAGGGAGCGCTGCGTGCCGATCGAGCCGAAGACGCGCTCGTAGCCCGTCAGCGGCCGGTCGGCGTTGGCCAGCCAGGCGCTGTCGTTGGAGTTCTCCGCGTACGGCGCGTCCTTCAGGGTCGGCATCTTCGACGGGCCGAAGATGCCCGGTTGCAGGGCGTCGTCGTCCCTGCCCAGCGCGCAGGAGCCCTTCGAACCGTCCAGGATCGCGAGACCGGACGACGGGTGCGTGACCTTGCCGAGCGCCGTCGAGCAGCGCTGGGCCAACTCGTCGGTGATCCGGGGGAGTACCTGAGACTGGGTGAACAGCGAGTGCCCGCCGGAGTCGGCGGCGACCGTGTTGACCCACGGCAGACCCTGTGTCCGCTCCAGGGACCTGAGGACGTCGCCGGTGCCACGCGCCCTGCTGAAGCCGAGCGCGGTGTCGGAGGCGCGCAGGTTGCGGGAGTTGGGGTCGTTGAGCGCGTACGCCGTGGTCGTGGTCCAGGGCAGCGGGAGCTGGGCGCCGAGGGATGTGACGACCGGGCCGTACCGCGTCCACCACTGCGTCCGGGTCACGGGTGTGCCGTCCTTCACGGCGACCGTCACGGTCCGCTTCGTCATGCGCTCCGGCTTGCCGTCCACCAGGTAGGTGGTGGGGTCGGCCGGATCGAGCGTCAGCTGGTGGAGGTTGAGAGGGACGCCCGTGGCGACGGTGTGACTCCACGCCACCCGGGCGTTGTGGCCGATGGATATCGTGGCCGTACCGAGCAACGAGCCGCCGGAGACGTTGAGTTCACCGGGGATCGTCTGCTGGGACTGCCAGAAGCGGCGGCCGCCCTGCCACGGGTAGTGCGGGTTGCCCAGGAGCAGACCGCGTCCGTTGGCCGTCGTGTCGCCGTTGAAGGCGACCGCGTTGGAACCCATGTCGGAGGAGTTCGACGCGAGGAGCTCGCGTGCGGCCCGTGCGGTGTCCTGGGCGTCCGGCGCCGGAGAGGCCGTGGAAGCCGTAGCGGCCGTGGAGGCAGCGCCCGTCGGCGGCTGCGCGCCCGTGATGCCGTCCACACCGCGGCCCTGGCCGCCCAGCACGGCCAGGGCGAAACCGCGCGCCGCCACGTCGAGCGGGGTCACCGGACGCACCCAGGCGGCACCCTTGCACGCCGGATCGGTGATCTTCTTCTGCCGCAGCCAGGCGTTGTAGCCGGCCGCCCAGCCGCGCATCAGCTCCTTCGCCTGACGGCTCGGCCCCTGGGGCGCGGGCTGGGCGAGGAGCTTCTCCACGGTGCCGGCCTCCCGCACACCGCGGAAGTACAGGTCGCTGGAGAGGTTCTTGGCGGCCGACGAGAGCGAGAAGTCGGGCGCCGCGTCGGGGCCGAAGAAGCGGGAACGTTCGCCGCGTACGGTCACGAAGCCGTCGGCGAGCGTGCACACCTGGTCGGCGGCCTGCGCCCAGCCGGTACCGAAGCCGAGGTTCGCGTAGCCCTTCGCGACGATGTGCGGAATGCCGTACTCGGTATAGCGGACAACAGCGGACAGACCGCCGTGCGAGGGACGTTCCTGCTGTTGCTGCCGGTGCTGGCCCTGAGCCGCGGCCGCGGGCAGCGTGGCCGCGGCGGTGGCCAGAGCGACGGCCGTGACGACGAGCTGTCTCAGGCGGATGCGCATCGTGCCTCCCAACGTCATTGAGGGAAGGAGCAGTTGAGCGTACC
This sequence comes from Streptomyces sp. NPDC050704, assembly GCF_040654355.1. Taxonomy (NCBI): domain Bacteria; kingdom Bacillati; phylum Actinomycetota; class Actinomycetes; order Kitasatosporales; family Streptomycetaceae; genus Streptomyces; species Streptomyces sp. NPDC050704. The sequence goes on from NZ_JBFAHW010000033.1 coordinate 26,751, forward strand.
AATCGGTATGCACCATGGCGGTGCCTCGGTCCTGGCCTCCTCGTCCGTCCTGCGTGCGACTTGACCGCGCTCGCGGGTCGGAACGAGGATCACGTGTCATGACGCCTGGACACGGCAGCACGGTTGACGGGGTGCTGCGGCGCAGCGCCCGGCGCACCCCCGCACGCGTCGCGGTCACCTACCGCGAGCGCTCCTGGACGTACGCCGAACTCGACGAGGCCGTGTCCCGCGCGGCCCAGGTGCTGAGCTCCTCGGGCCTGGCCCCCGGTGACCGAGTCGGCGCCTACGGCCACAACTCGGACGCGTACCTCATCGGCTTCCTGGCCTGCGCCCGGGCCGGACTCGTGCACGTGCCGGTCAACCAGAACCTGACCGGCGACGACCTCGCGTACATCGTCGGCCAGTCCGGCAGCACCCTGGTCCTGGCCGACCCGGACCTCGCCGGTCAGCTCCCCGACGGCGTACGGGTGGTGCCGCTGCGGGACGCCGACGACTCGCTGCTCGCGCGGCTGGCCTCGACGCCCGCGTACGACGGACCCGAGCCGCGCACCGAGGACCTGGTGCAGCTGCTGTACACCTCGGGTACGACGGCCCTGCCCAAGGGCGCGATGATGACGCACCGCGCGCTGGTGCACGAGTACCTGAGCGCGATCACCGCCCTGGACCTGAGCGCGGGTGACCTGCCCGTGCACTCGCTGCCGCTCTACCACTCGGCCCAGATGCACGTCTTCCTGCTGCCGTATCTCGCGGTCGGCGCCCGCAACACGATCCTCGACGCGCCCGACGCCGAGCAGCTCTTCGACCTGATCGAGGCCGGCCGGGCGGACAGCTTCTTCGCGCCGCCCACCGTGTGGATCGGTCTGTCGAACCGCCCCGACTTCGCGACCCGTGACCTGAGCGGGCTGCGCAAGGCGTACTACGGGGCGTCGATCATGCCGGTGCCCGTGCTGGAGCGGCTGCGCGAAAGGCTCCCGAAGCTGGCCTTCTACAACTGTTTCGGCCAGAGCGAGATCGGCCCCCTGTCCATGGTCCTCGCGCCCCGCGAGCACCGGAAGAAGCGGCTGGACTCCTGCGGGCGCCCGGTGCTGTTCGTGGACGCGCGGGTGGTCGACGAGGACGGCAAGGACGTGCCCGACGGGACGCCGGGCGAAGTCGTCTACCGTTCGCCGCAGCTGTGCGAGGGCTACTGGGACAAGCCGGAGGAGACGGCCGACGCCTTCCGGGACGGCTGGTTCCACTCCGGTGATCTCGTGGTGCGGGACGCCGAGGGGTACTTCACCGTCGTCGACCGGGTGAAGGACGTCATCAACTCCGGAGGCGTGCTGGTCGCCTCTCGGCAGGTCGAGGACGCGCTCTACACACATGCCGAGGTGGCGGAGGTCGCGGTGATCGGGCTCCCCGACGAGCGGTGGATCGAGGCGGTGACCGCGGTCGTCGTCCCCCGCGGTGAGGTCGGCGAGGACGAGCTCGTCGCCCACGCCCGCGAGAAGCTCGCCCACTTCAAGGCGCCGAAACGGGTGCTGTTCGTGGACGAGTTGCCGCGCAACGCCAGTGGGAAGATCCTCAAGCGGGAACTGAGGGACCGGTTCGGGGAGAGTTCTCGTGCGGGCGGCCCCGATGAGGGAAGCTCGGATGCAGGAAGCCCCGATGAGGGAAATCCCGGCGATTGAACGAAAACCGCCGGTGAGCCGTACAGAGGGCAGATAACGGCGGCTCGGTCTGTCCCGAGCCCGGTCCGCCGTGTCGCCACCGGGTTTCGCAAGGAAGGACCTTCGGGTTGTCGCGCACCACGAGCTCTCACCACCTGCCGGACACGGACCGGACAACCCCGGAGGAGAACGCGACGCCGGAGGCCCCTCCGACGGCCACGTCCGACGAAAGCCCCGCTGTGGAGGCGGGCGCGGCCCCTGACGAAAGCCCTGCTGCCGAGGCGGACGCAGGGTCGCCGAAGGCTCCTGCGGCCGAGGACAGCACCGCGTCCGATGAGGCTCCCGAGGCTCTCGCGGGCGAGGGCAGCACACCCTCCGAGGGCAGCCCCGCGGCTGAGGAGATCACCGGTTCCGAAGAGGTGGTGTCAGAGAAGAACGCCTCCGAGAGTGACGGCTCGGCCGAGGCCCCGGCCCCGGCCCTCGACGAACCCGACACTTCCGCCGCCGCCCGCAAGTGGCGGGACCGGCACCCGGTCGCGGTACGGAACGTGGGGTGGGCGGTCACGGCCCTGTCCCTCGCGCTCGTGTGCTTCGCGCTGCTCATGCCGACCTCGCTCGAGAAGTTCCGGCCCGGCCTGTTCGTACGCATCCCGGTGGAGGCGGTGCTCGGCGCCGCTGTCCTGTTCGTCCTGCCGCGCCGACCGCGGTTGGTGATGGCGTGCCTCGCCGGCCTGGGGCTCGGCCTGCTGACGCTCCTGACTCTCCTCGACATCGGGTTCAACATGTTCCTCGGCCGGGGATTCAACGTGGTCCTCGACTGGGTCCTCTTCGACGACGCCCAGGCGTACATGAAGGACTCGATGGGCAACGGCGCCGCGATCGGCGCCGTGATCGGGGTCGTCGTCCTCGTTCTCCTCGTGCTCGCCCTGATGACCCTGGCGGTGCTCCGGGTGAGCAACGTCATGGTCCGGAACCGGGACGTGGCGAGCCGTGTCACGCTGGTGGCCGGGACCGTCTGGGTGACCTGCGCGGCGCTGGGCCTGCAGCTCGGCACCGGCTCGCCGATCGCGGCCAGGAGCACGTTCGCCCTCGTCGAGGACCGCCTGCACCGGGTGCAGGCCACGATCAAGGACGAGGCGGCGTTCGCCAAGGAGGCCAAGAAGGACACCTTCGGCAACACCCCGGGCGACGAACTGCTCACGGACCTGCGCGGCAAGGACGTCATCTTCACCTTCATCGAGAGTTACGGGCGCAGCGCGGTCGAGGACGAGGACATCGCGCCGGGCGTCGACGCGACGCTCACGGCCAAGAACGAGGAGCTGGTCAAGGCCGGGTTCGCCGCGAAGAGCGGCTGGCTCACCTCGGCGACGTACGGCGGCAGCAGCTGGCTCGGCCACTCCACCTTCCTGTCGGGCCTGTGGATCAACAACCAGAACCGCTACCGCACCGTCACCGCGGGCGAGCACCTGACCCTCCCCGGCGCCTTCAAGCGCACCGGCGCCTGGCGGACGGTGGGCATCATGCCGGGCGTCCAGAAGAACTGGCCGGAGGGCAATTTCTACGGCTTCGACGAGGTCTACGACTCCCGGGAACTCGGCTACCAGGGCCCCAAGTTCAGCTGGTCCACCATGCCCGACCAGTACGCCCTGTCGGCCTTCGAGCGGCTGGAGCACGGCAAGAAGCAGGACAAGCCGCTGATGTCGCAGATCATCCTGACCTCCAGCCACCAGCCCTGGGCGCCGCTGCCCGAGACGGTCCCCTGGGACCAGGTCGGCAACGGCTCGCTCTACAAGGACATCGAGAAGGCGGGCAAGGACCCCTCCGACGTCTTCTACAACTCCGACAAGGCGAAGGAGGAGTACGGAAAGTCCATCCAGTACTCGGTGACCAGCCTCATCGACTACCTGGTGAAGTACGGCAACAAGGACACCGTGCTCGTCTTCCTCGGCGATCACCAGCCCATGGCCAAGGTCAGCGGCAACAACGCCAGCCGGGACGTGCCGGTCTCGATCGTCGCCCACGACAAGTCCGTACTGGACAAGATCGACGACTGGAACTGGACGGACGGCCTCAAGCCCGACCCGACGGCCCCGGTCTGGCGGATGGACTCCTTCCGCGACCGCTTCCTGACCGCGTACGGCTCGAAGCCCAGTCCGTAGGACACCGTGCAGCCCACGGTGCGCCCGCGCAGGGAATGTGCGGTCACCTCCGTGGTGGAGAAGCGTCTGACCGCGCGGTGGATCGCTGGGCCGGGGAGCGGGCGATGGAGGACGGCGGCATCGAGACAGCCCATGCTCGGGAGGATCACTGCGTCGAGCGGGAGACCCAGAGCGAGAGCCGCAACCGGCGGGCGCAACTTTCTTGCTGATTCGCAATCCACACCGGTGACTCTTTGCCGCTCCGAAGGCGGATAGCACAAGATAGGCAAACAATGCGCGCGACATGCGGTCTATTTTCGCTTCATGGATGACTCATTGAAGGACCTCACCGGAACTCGCGGCGTGAACCCACTGCGGCAGCTGTCTCTGGAGCAGCTGCGGCAGCGCACGAGTATGAAGTGGACGACGTACCAGGACGACGTATTGCCACTGTGGGTGGCGGAGATGGACGTGCCGGTCGCCGAGCCCGTAGCACGAGCCATCCACAGTGCGGTGGAGCGCGGAGATACCGGGTATCCGGCCGGAACCGCCTATGCCGAGGCGTTCGCGGACTTCGCCGTGCGACGTTGGGACTGGGACGACCTGGCTGTTGAACGGACGGCGATCGTCCCCGACGTGATGCTGGGCATCGTCGAGATGCTCAAGTTGGTCTCCGGCCGCGGGGACCCCGTCGTGGTCAACTGCCCTGTGTATCCGCCCTTCTACCAGTTCATCCGCAACGACGGCCGGCCGGTTGTCGAGGCGCCGCTGACCGAGGAAGGGCGGATCGACCTGACCACCCTGGAGGTCGCATTCCAGAAAGCCACCGGTCGCGGCGGGCGGCCGGTGTATCTGCTGTGCAGTCCGCACAATCCGACCGGCACCGTACACACCGCCACTGAACTGAGCGATGTTGCCGAGCTTGCGCGCAGGTACGCCGTGCGCGTCGTGGCGGACGAGATCCACGCTCCCATCATGGCTGCCGGAACCTCCTTCGTTCCTTACCTGAGCGTGCCGGGCGCGGAGAACGGCCTGTCGGTGATGTCCGCCTCCAAGGCATGGAACCTGGCCGGTCTCAAAGCCGCCCTCGCCATCGCCGGCCCCGAGGCCGCCGACGACCTGGCCCGCCTCCCCGAGGAAGTCAGTCACGGCCCCAGCCACGTCGGCGTCATCGCCCACACCGCGGCCCTACGGGAGGGCGGTGCCTGGCTCGACAGCCTGCTGGCCGGACTGGACGAAAACCGTCATCTGCTCGGCGATCTACTGTCCACCCACCTGCCCGCCGTGCGCTGCCGCCCAGGCCAGGCCACCTACCTGGCCTGGCTGGACTGCCGGAAACTGGCCCTTGGCAACGACCCGGCGGCCGTCTTCCTGGAACGAGGCCGGATCGCCCTCAACTCCGGGACGGCCTTCGGGCCGGGCGGAGCGGGGTTTGTCCGTATGAACCTGGCCACCTCCCCGGAAATCCTGACCGAAGGGGTCCGCAGGATGGCCTCCGTACTGTGAGCCCGCCGACTCGAAAACGACGTGATGGGTGGGCCGGCCCATGCGATCCGCCTTCGGCCACTCTTGGTCTCACTGACGAGCTCCCCGATGCCCCAGGAGGGGGCCCCATCCAGGCGGGGGGTCCTTTACAGTTCGGGCGTCCGGGCTGGCGCGTGCTCAGACAAGCGTGGTGACGACGTCGACCGGGTTGACGAGGGTGTCGCGGATCGGCGAACGGCTCTCGACGAGGGAGATCAGCTCTTCGAGCTGCTCGCGGGTGGCATCAGGGGCCTCGATGTGGACGCGAGCGCGCAGATGCTGCACGCCCGGACGGATCGCGGTGTCGATACCGAGGAACCCGCGCAGGTCGATGTCGCCTTCGAGCTCCAGCCGGAAGCTCTTGAGCTCGATGCCGCGCGAGGCGGCGTTGGCGGTGAGTGTGACGGTGTAGCAGCCTGCCAGCGCCTGCAGAACGTACTCCGCGGGCGAGACCGCGGTGTCGGTGCCCAGCAGCGCGGTCGGCTCGTCGCTGGTCATCGTGTACTTCGCCACACGCTGCTCGTCGCGCTCACCGCCCTGCGTCAGGGCGCCGGTCTGTGCCTTGATCCGGAAACCGCCCTGCCACGTACCGTCGACAGCGAAGGTGACCTGGCCGAGCTCGGGAGTGGCCCGAACGGCGTCGATGGTCTCCTGCAGAGCCTTTACGTCGATCTCGTTGACTACGGACATCAGTACTGGTTCCTCCGATTGGCGTGGGCGGTCAGGGGTGAGCGATGGCCGCAGCCATCGGATCGCCACTCAGGACTGAGAAATGTGTCGCGGCGCGGCGCACACTTCGCCCCTGAAGGAGCAGTCGACCGCGCTGACTCTCTAAGACGAGGTTAGGCGGGATCGGCCGCTATATTTTTGCCATCTTTGCTGGCAGCCAGGCAGATTGGGGAGAGAGTTGCCCATTGACCGGGTGGATCGCGAAATTCTTGCGGAGCTGCAGAAGGACGGTCGCCAGACGATCACGGAACTGTCGGAGAAGGTCCGGCTGAGCATCTCGCGTTGCCAGCGGCGGCTGCGCGAGCTCGAGCGCGCAGGCGTGATTCGCGGATACAAGGCAGTGCTGGATCCGGAGGCGATGGGACTCGGCTTCGAAGCGCTGGTCTTCGTGACGCTGCAGCGGGAGGATCAGTCGACGCTGGCGGCCTTCGACGAGGCCGTCGCCGCAATTCCCAACGTTCTGCAGGCACAACGCCTTTTCGGCGATCCCGATTGCCTTCTGCACGTCGTGGCCGTCGATCTCGCCGACTACCGGAAGCTCTACGAAGGGCAACTGACCAGGCTGCCAGGTGTACAGAAACTGACCTCCACCATCGTCATGAAACAGATCGTCGAGGCGCGCCCACTCCCCACCTGAGACGACGCCCCGCCACCCCGCCGGGCGTCGTAGGCGGGCCAACCGCGGTCGCCGGTGATGGCGAAGTCGAATCCAGACGGCAGGCGCCGAGTCGGCCATCAAAGGTGGGTGACTGCAGAGCGCCCGGACGCTTTCCACCACGGAGGTGACCACACATTCCATGCGCGGGCACACCGTCCGCAGCCGCGGGGACCGGGAAGACTTCGTCACGCCCGGTCAACACGACCAGCCCAGGACCGGACACGGCCAGGCAGCGACTCCACCCGACTCAGCCACCCGCGAAGTACGGAGCTAGCGCGCGGCGTCCGCCGCCACCGAGCGCGCCCACCGGTAGTCCGCCTTGCCGCTCGGTGACCGCTGGATGGTGTCCGTGATCACCAGCTGGCGCGGGATCTTGTACCCGGCGAGATGTGTGCGGCAGTGGGTCTGGATGTCGTCCAGGGACGGCCGGCCCGCCCCTTCGCGCAGCTGCACCACGGCCGCTACATGGTTGCCCCACTTCTCGTCGGGCACCCCGGCCACCAGCGCGTCGTACACGTCCGGATGGGACTTCAGCGCCTGCTCGACCTCTTCCGGATAGACCTTCTCGCCACCGGTGTTGATGCACTGCGAGCCGCGGCCGAGGACGGTGACGATGCCCTCCTCGTCGACGGTCGCCATGTCGCCGAGCAGTACCCACCGCTCGCCGTCCTTCTGGAAGAAGGTCTCGGCGGTCTTTTTCGGGTCGTTGTAGTAGCCCAGCGGCACGTGGCCGCGCTGGGCGACGCGGCCCGGCTCACCTACGGCGACCGGCTCGTACGTCGCGGGGTCCACCACCTGCGTACGGGAGTTGACGGAGATCCGGAAGCCGCGGCCGGGACCCGAGTCCGCCGTCGCCGTGCCGTTGAAGCCCGACTCCGAGGAGCCGAAGTTGTTGAGCAGCATCACGTTCGGCACGAGTGCCTGGAACTGCTCACGCACCGTCTCCGACATGATCGCGCCGGACGACGAGACGCTGAACAGGGAAGAGCGGTCGATGTCCTTCATGGGCCCGTTGAGCGCGTCGATCAGCGGGCGCAGCATCGCGTCGCCGACCAACGACACGCTGGTGACCTTCTCCTTCTCGATCGTCCGCAGGACCTCTTCGGGCACGAACTTGCGGTGGATCACGACGCGTTGGCCGAAGTTGAAGCCGATGAACGAGGTCAGCGTGGAGGTGCCGTGCATCAGCGGAGGCGTGGGGAAGAAGGTGATCCCGTCGCCGCCCGCCGCGACCCGCTCGGCGAGCTCCTCCGGCTTCTTCACCGGCTCACCGGTCGGGGCGCCACCACCCAACCCGGAGAAGAACAGGTCCTCCTGACGCCACATCACGCCCTTGGGCATGCCGGTCGTGCCGCCGGTGTAGATGATGAACTGGTCGTCGGCCGAGCGCGGCGGAAAACCACGCTCGGGTGATCCGGAGGCCTCGGCATCAGTGAAGGCCACCACCGGCAGCGCGGGCGCGTCGGGTGCCGGCGCCCCCACGCGTACGAGATGCCGCAGCGCCGAGGCCCGCGGCAGCGCGGCCGCCACCCGCTCGGTGAACTCCGCGTCGAAGACCAGCGCCACCAGGTCCGCGTCCCGGTAGAGGTAGATCAACTCCTCTTCCACATAGCGGTAGTTGACGTTGACCGGCACGATCCGCGCCTTGATGCACCCCAGCACGGTCTGCAGGTACTCGATGCCGTTGTAGAGGTGCAGCCCGAGATGCTCGCCGGGGCGGATGCCGCTGTCGATCAGGTGGTGGGCGACGCGGTTGGCCGCCGCGTCCAGTTCCGCGTACGTGAGGCGGCGTTCCGCGCCCGTGCCGGGGTGGTCGATGTACACGAGTGCCTCGCGGTCGGGGACCACGTCGACGACCGACTCGAACAGGTCGGCAAGGTTGTACTCCACCGCTCCTCCTGACCCCGGCAACCCTCGACAGAGAGACGTGCGTCCATCGCTTCGGCACGTGCGTGTCCATCGCTTCGCCGGTCATCAGAGCAAAGCCCGCCACAACTGTGAAGGGTCCGCGCAGAAGAAATCTGACTGACTGTCAGAAAACCCTTGAACTGCTTCCGCGCCTCCTGCAACCTGTTCTCGTTCCTGAGACGGGAGGACGGCAATGGGTGGGACGGAACACCTCACCGTGCAGCGCGAAGGCGCCACACTGGTGCTCACGCTCAACAGGCCCGAGGCCAAGAACGCGCTCTCGCTGCCGATGCTGGTCGGTCTGTACGACGGCTGGGTCGAGGCCGACGAGGACGACACCATCCGCTCGATCGTCCTGACCGGCGCGGGCGGCGCGTTCTGTGCGGGCATGGACCTCAAGGCCCTGGCGGGCAAGGGGATGGAGGGCCAGCAGTACCGGGACCGCCTCACGGCCGACCCCGATCTGCACTGGAAGGCGATGTTGCGCCATCACCGGCCGCGCAAACCCGTGCTCGCCGCGGTCGAAGGCCACTGTGTGGCCGGCGGTACCGAGATCCTCCAGGGGACCGATATCCGGGTCGCGGGGGAGTCCGCCACGTTCGGGCTCTTCGAGGTGAAGCGGGGGCTGTTTCCGATCGGTGGTTCGACGGTGCGGCTTCAGCGGCAGATTCCGCGTACGCATGCGTTGGAAATGCTGCTCACCGGGCGTCCGTACTCGGCGCGGGAGGCCGCCGGTATCGGGCTGGTCGGGCATGTCGTGCCCGACGGGACGGCTCTGGAGAAGGCTCTCGCGATCGCCGAGCAGATCAATGCGTGTGGGCCGCTGGCTGTTGAGGCGGTCAAGGCGTCCGTGTACGAGACCGCTGAGATGACCGAGGCCGATGGGCTTGCCGCCGAGCTGAAGCGGGGGTGGCCGATCTTCGATACGGCTGACGCCAAGGAGGGCTCGAGGGCCTTTGCGGAGAAGCGCCCGCCTGTGTATCGGCGGGAGTGAGCTCCGCTGGACCGGTTCGTAGCTGCGGGTCCGTTGTGGCTGGTCGCGCCCACGCGGCGGAGCCGCATATGTCACAGCCCCGCGCCCCTTAGGGGGCGCCGGTCGCAGCCGCATGTTTCACAGTCCCGCGCCCTCTCGGGGCGCGGCCACCTGTCCTGCGAGGAGATCCCGTGCCTGAAGTCCTCAAAGCACCCCTAGTCGTCGAGTTTCCCTTCACTCGTTCTCTCGGTCCCGTGCAGAGTGCGTTCCTCACCGGGCTGCGCGAGCGTGTCGTGCTTGGAGTCAAGACCGTTGACGGGCGGACGCTCGTGCCGCCCGTCGAGTACGACCCCGTCACCTCCGAAGATCTTCGTGACCTTGTGGAAGTCGCCTCCACCGGGACTGTCACCACCTGGGCGTGGAATCACGAACCCCGTCGGGGGCAGCCCTTGGATACACCATTCGCCTGGGTTCTGGTGAAGCTGGACGGTGCCGACACCGCACTCCTGCACGCTCTCGACGCCTCCGGGCCCGACGCCGTGCACACCGGGATGCGGGTCCGTATCCGCTGGGCCGGGGAACGCTCGGGCGCCATCACGGACATCGCCTGCTTTGAACCGTACGAGGGCGGTATCCCCGAAGCCCCCGAACTCACCGGCCACGACGGCCAGTTCGAGGAACCCGTGACGGGCATCGTCGCCCCCGCCCGGCTCGACTACACCTACTCGCCCGGCCGGGCCGCGTCCGGATACATCAACGCCCTCGCCGAGCGGCGGGCCGTCGGTGAGCGCTGCCCGTCCTGCCGCAAGGTGTACGTCCCGCCGAGGGGCGCCTGCCCCACCTGCGGTGTGGCCACGTCGGAACAGGTCGAGGTGGGACCCCGCGGCACCCTCACCACGTACTGCATCGTCAACATCAAGGCGAAGAACCTCGACATCGAAGTGCCCTACGTCTACGGGCACATCGCCCTGGACGGCGCCGACCTCGCCCTGCACGGCCGCATCGCCGGCATCCCCTACGACCAGGTGCGGATGGGTCTGCGCGTGGAGCCGGTGTGGACGGACGGGGGCCGCTACCCCGACCACTACCGGCCCACCGGCGAACCCGACGCGGACTACGACACGTACAAGGAGCTGGTGTAGATGCCCGCGCCGCGGCCGCTGAGGGACATCGCCGTCGTCGCCTTCGCGCAGACCGACCATCTGCGCACCACCGACGAGCTCTCCGAGGTGGAGATGCTCATGCCCGTCCTGCACGAGGTCCTGGCGAGTACCGGCCTGAAGACCAGCGACATCGGCTTCACCTGCTCCGGCTCCACCGACTATCTCGCGGGCCGCGCCTTCTCCTTCACGATGGCGCTCGACGGGGTCGGGGCCTGGCCGCCGATCTCCGAGTCGCACGTGGAGATGGACGGGGCGTGGGCCCTGTACGAGGCGTGGACGAAGCTGCTGACCGGCGAGGCCGACACCGCGCTCGTGTACGGGTTCGGCAAGTCCTCGCCCGGTTCCCTGCGTGACGTGCTGACCCGGCAGCTCGACCCGTACTACGTGGCGCCCCTGTGGCCGGATTCCGTAGCCCTGGCCGCTCTTCAGGCGCAGGCGCTGATCGACGCGGGCGACACGGACGAGCCGGCCCTGGCCGCCGTCGCGGCCCGCAGCCGTGAGTCGGCGACGGCCAACTCCCATGCCCAGCTCAGGGGTTCGGTGCCGCGCGGCGACTACGCCGTACAACCCCTCCGTACCGGTGACTGCCCGCCCATCGGCGACGGGGCGGCCGCCGTGATCCTGGCGGCGGGGGAGCGGGCCCGCGAACTGTGCGAGCGGCCCGCCTGGATCCGGGGCATCGACCACCGCATCGAGGCACACAGCCTGGGCGTGCGGGACCTGACCGACTCGCCGTCCACACGGCTGGCAGCGGAGAACGCCGGAGCTTTCGAACGGCCCGTGGACACCGCCGAGTTGCACGCCCCGTTCACCTCCCAGGAGGTCGTTCTGCGCAAGGCCCTGCGGCTGGACGGCAAGGTCGACGTCAACCCCTCGGGCGGACCGCTCGCCGCCAATCCCATGATGGCCGCGGGCCTCATCCGTATCGGCGAGGCGGCCGCCCGGATCGGGCGCGGCGAGTCCGACCGCGCGCTCGCGCACGCCACGTCGGGTCCCTGTCTGCAACAGAACCTGGTCGCCGTACTGGAGGGAGACCCGCGATGAGTACCACGATGAGCAAGGAGCCCGTGGCCGTCGTCGGCATCGGCCAGACCAAGCACGTCGCGGCGCGAAGGGACGTATCGATCGCGGGACTCGTCCGGGAGGCCGCTCAACGCGCGCTCGCGGACGCCGAGTTGACGTGGGCGGACATCGACGCCGTCGTCATCGGCAAGGCGCCCGACTTCTTCGAGGGCGTCATGATGCCCGAGCTGTACCTCGCCGACGCGCTCGGCGCGGTCGGCAAACCGATGCTGCGCGTGCACACCGCGGGCTCCGTCGGCGGTTCCACCGCCCTCGTCGCCTCGAACCTGATCGCGGGCCGTGTCCACGGCACCGTCCTGACCCTCGCGTACGAGAAGCAGTCCGAGTCGAACGCCATGTGGGGCCTGTCCCTGCCGATCCCCTTCCAGCAGCCCCTGCTGGCCGGGGCGGGCGGCTTCTTCGCCCCGCATGTGCGCGCGTACATGCGGCGCACCGGCGCCCCCGACACGGTCGGCTCCCTGGTCGCGTACAAGGACCGCCGCAACGCGCTCAAGAACCCGTACGCGCACCTGCACGAGCACGACATCACCCTGGAGAAGGTCCAGGCGTCACCCATGCTCTGGGACCCCATCCGCTACTCGGAGACCTGCCCCTCCTCGGACGGCGCGTGCGCGATGATCCTCACCGACCGTGCGGGAGCGGCCCGTTCACCGCGGCCGCCCGCCTGGATGCACGGCGGCGCGATGCGCTCCGAGCCGACCATGTTCGCGGGCAAGGACTGCGTGTCGCCGCAGGCCGGAAAGGACTGCGCGGCCGACGTGTACCGACAGGCGGGCATCGCGGATCCGCGCCGCGAGATCGACGCGGTGGAGATGTACGTTCCGTTCTCCTGGTACGAGCCCATGTGGCTGGAGAACCTGGGCTTCGCCGACGAGGGCGAGGGCTGGAAACTCACCGAGGCCGGGGTCACGGAGCTGGACGGTGATCTTCCGGTGAACATGTCGGGCGGGGTGCTGTCCACCAACCCGATCGGGGCCTCCGGCATGATCCGGTTCGCCGAAGCCGCACTTCAGGTGCGTGGACAGGCCGGAGAGCACCAGGTCGACGGCGCCCGCCGGGTCCTTGGGCACGCTTATGGCGGCGGGTCCCAGTTTTTCTCGATGTGGCTGGTCGGAGCGGTGCCGCCGGCCTCCTGAAGCTGTCCCCCTCACGTGGCCTGTGCGGGGCAGTGACCGAAAGCTAGGCTGGCCGCGGACGACGAACCGGGAGGAGCACGGACGTGGCCGAGAGCACCATCCAGCAGCACCCGCTCGCGGGCTGGGACAAACCGGAGCTTGACCTCAGCACTGCCGACTGGCACTCCAGCAGTCGAGGGCTTGGGGATGTCCAGATCGCCTTTGTCGAGGGCTTCATCGCGATGCGCAACAGTGGCCGCCCGGAAAGCCCCTCCTTGATCTTCACGCCCGCGGAGTGGGGCGCGTTCGTGTCAGGGGCGCGGGAGGGGGAGTTCGACCTCACATGAAAGGGCCTGGGGAACCCTGAGCCGACAACAGGGGTGTTTTCCTTTCCTTTTTCCGGACACGCGATCTTCGATCCGTTCCTGGGGCCACGCCTGAGCGAGGCTGGCCCCAGGAAAGAGAAGACAGCGTTCCGGAGGCGAGGATTCCATGAGTACCCTGCCGGTCATCTCGGCGGTCGACGGATCGGACGACAGCCTGCGCGCCCTGGAGTGGGCCCTCGACGCGGCTCGTAGGCGCGAGGCGCCACTGCGGGTGGTCCATGTGCGGGAGTACGCGGCTTGGGCGCGTCCCGAGATCCTCGCCGCGGTGCGACCGGAGCCGGACCAGGTGCTCGCACAGGTGTGCGGTCGGCTGGAGGGCCGGGCCGACCTGCCGGTGACGGAGTACGCCGCACTGGACGGCGCGCCCACCGCCGTGCTCTCCGGTCTCGGCTCCGACGCTCAGCTGATGGTGTTCGGATCCCGTGGCCGCGGCGGTTTCGCGAGCCTGCTGCTCGGCTCGAACGGACTGGCCGCCGCACGCGACGCGGAGTGTCCTGTCGTCGTGGTGCCCCGGCCCGGACGCGAGGTGCACGACTCCGAACTCGTCGGACCCGGCCCGCGCGTGGTCGTCGGCCTGCACACGGACAGCCCGAACGAGGACGCCCTGGCCTTCGCGTTCGCCGAGGCCGCCCGGCGCGACGCGCGTGTCCAGGTCGCCGCGGCATACCCCTGGCCCGTACAGGCCGGCGACTTCGTCCCGGCCCCGGTCGTCGACCAGGACGCCATCGAGGCCGAGACCAGAACGCTGGCCGACGGCTTTGTCGCCCCGCACACCGAGCGGCATCCCGGGACCCGCGTCGAGCTGTACGTGCTGCCCGGCGACGCGGCCGGTCATCTCGTCGCGGCCTCCGAGGGCGCCGAGCTCGTCGTGGTCGGCCGCCACCGCCGACGGCTGCTCGCGCCCGCCCGCATGATGGGCTCGGTCACCCAGGCGGTACTGCTGCACGCGGCGAGCCCCGTCGCGGTGGTGCCGCCCGACGGCGAGGAACGCTGAGCTCGCAGCGCTCGGCGACGGTCGACAACGGGGAAAGCCGGGCCCAGTGGTGAGGGGAGCCGACCGGCGCGCCCGCGCGGCCGTCGCGGCAGGTGACTCAGACCCGCCACGGACACTCTCCGTCCACGCGTTCCTGAACACGCTCGCCAATATGCTCCTGCATTAATGGATACGATCGGCCGTATCATTAGCTCGTGAACGCCTCGATCGATTCGGACGCACGGCTCGCCCTGGACCTCGCCCTGACCATCCGCCACGACGGCCACGGCGGAGTCGCGGACGACCTCACCACTCCGGCGGGCCTCACCGCGTGGGTGCGCGAGCATCCGGTAACCGGCGCCGACGGGTTCGAGGCCGACGACACCGAGCTGGCCGCGGTACGCGACGTACGTACCGCCGTCCGCGCCCTGTTCGCCCGAGCCGTGCGCCCCGGTGAGCCGAGCCCGGCCGACGCGGCCGGGCTGATGCCCGTACCGGATGCCGTCGAGCGGCTCAACATCCGGGCGGCGCTGGCCCCGACCGTCCCCGTACTGTCGTGGGCCGAGGGCGCCGACCCCGTCGTACGCCAGGAACCCGTGCAGGGCGGAGCCGAACTCACCGCGACCCTCGCCCGCGCCGCCATCGCCTTCCTCGCGAGCCCCGACCGGCAGCGGTTGCGCGCCTGCCACGCGCCGCGCTGTGTGCGCTACTTCCTCAAGGACCACCCGCGCCAGGAATGGTGCAAACCCTCGTGCGGCAACCGCGCCCGTGTCGCCCGCCACCACGAACGGCACAAGAAAACGGCATAACCTCCGCCTATGAGCGCAAGCGCGGAACGCGACCTCGGTCGACTGTTGAACGGCATGCAACCGGCCCTGCACCCCGGCCGCTTCGTCTTCGTCACCGTCCCCGGCAGCACGGCGCCGCCCGGACTCGCACCGGTCGTCACGGTCGTCGAGGACGAGGGCCTCACACTCGTCGTGCAGCAGGAGGACGCCGACGCCGCACGCCTGACGTACGACTACGTGGCGGGCTGGATCACCCTGCGCATCCACTCGGCGCTGGACGCCGTCGGCCTCACCGCCGCCGTCGCACGGGCGCTCGCCGAAGCAGGCCTGAGCTGCAACGTCGTCGCGGGCTTCCACCACGACCACCTCTTCGTGCCGCACGAACGGGCCGCCGAGGCCGTGGCCGTGCTGGAACAACTGGCCGACCGCGCCGGGCAGTAGCGGTCGGACGGGTCCGCGGCGCTCGCTCCGGGCGTACGCTGAGCTGCCTGTAGGTCACGGTGCGCACCCGCTCCCCGCGCCGGCCGCACCACCGTGGCAGGGGGTGCACCATGAGGCAGGGCAGCGCACGGAGCCGACGGACACTCTTCGAACGCGAGAGTGAACTCGCCGCTGCGGACGAGGCGTTGAGCGATGTCACCGGACTCCGCAAGGACGGCTCCGGGCCACCCGACCGGCCGCGCGGCGCCCTTCTCGCCTTCGCCGGACACGCCGGAATCGGCAAGACCGGTCTCCTCGCCGAGATACGCCGACGCGCCGCCGCCAAAGGCTGCACCGTCCTGTCCGCGCGCGGCGGCGACCAGGAGCAGGGCGTCGCCTTCCATGTCGCACGCCAGCTTCTGCAGCCCCAGCTCGCCGGTGTCCCCGAGGCCGAACTCCGTACCACGCTGGGCAGTTGGTACGACATCGTCGGACCCGCACTCGGCCTGTGCGCCATCGCCGAAGGCGCGCCACCCGACCAACAGGGCCTGCGCGACGGCCTCGACTGGGTGCTCACGCACCTCGCGGTGCAGCGCGCCCCGATGGTCCTCGTCCTCGACGACGCGCACTGGGCCGATCCCGAGTCACTGCGCTGGCTCGCCGCGTTCGCACCCCGCGCCGAGGAACTGCCGCTGCTGCTCGTCGTCGCCTACCGTCCCGACGAACTCCCGGACCACGCCGAGTCGTTCAGGAGCCTGCCCGGCCGGGCAGGCGGGCGCCCCATCGCCCTGGAGCCGTTGAGCGCCACCGCCGTCGCCCGGCTGGTGCGCGAATCGCTCGGCACCCAGGCCGACGACGCGTTCTGCCGCGAATGCTGGGCCGTCACCGCGGGCAACCCGTTCGAGGCGGTCGAACTCACCGCGAAGGTACGCGACCGCGGTCTGGTCCCGACCGAGGCCGGCGCGCATCTGCTGCGCGACCTGGCCGCCGCGGTCAAGGGCAGCGGACTCGTCGCCCGCCTCGAACGCCTGGGCACCTCCACCGTCCGCTTCGCCTGGGCCTGCGCCGTCCTCGGCACCGAGATCCCACCGCTGCTCGCCGCCTCCGTCGCCGGACTGGGCCACGAGGAGGCCGTCGACGCCGCGGACAAACTACGCGGCGCCCGCATCCTCACCGGCGCCGACGCCCTGGAATTCGTCCACCCGCTCATCGCCACCGCCGTCTACCGGGCCATCCCCGGCGGCGTACGCGTAGCCCTGCACGGCCAGGCCGCCTGGTGCGTCGTCAACGAGGGCCTCGGCCCGTCCGCCGCCGCCCGACACCTGCTGGAGACCCACCCCGACGGCGACACCTGGGTCGTCCAGCAACTGCGCGCCGCCGCCCGCGAGACCCTCAGGGCCGGAGCCCCCGACGCGGCCCGCCGCTACCTCGCCCGCGCCCTGCGCGAACCCCCGCCCTTCGAGGACCGGGCCGCCGTCCTGTACGAACTCGGCTCCGCCTCCCTGCTCACGGAACCGGCGACCACCGTCAACCATCTGCGGGCCGCCCTCGAAGAGCCCATCGCCGACCCCGAGTTGCGGCACAACATCGTGTACCGGCTCTCCCAGGTCCTCGCCCACACCGACCGCCTCGGCGAGGCCTCCGACACGCTCGCCCGCGAGATCAGGATGACCGGTGACGTGCGCGTGCGGCTGCGCATGCAGTCCGAGCAGTTCATGTGGGACGCCTTCCGGGCCGACGAACCCGACTCGCCGGCCCGCTCACGCCGCCTGACCCGGCTCGCCGACCGGCTCACCGGCCGCGACCTCACCGAACGCTATGTGATCGGCCTGCGCGCCTGGGACGCTACCCTGCGCGGGGAACCCGCCCACGTCGTGGTCGGGCATGCCGAACGCGCCCTGGCCGGCGGCCTCTGCTGGGCTGAGGCCGACCGCGGCTTCGAGGTGCCCGTCCTGGTCGCCCTCACCTTCATGTACGCGGACCGGCCCGGACGCACGGAAGAGCTGTTCGCCGCCGGGATCTCCGACTTCGAGCGGCAGGGCTGGCACGGGGCGCACCTGTCCTTCGCCTACACCCTCCTCGCGTACGTACGCTTCCGCCGTGGCCGTCTCGCCGAGGCTGAGGACTTCGTGCGGGCCGGGCTCCGGCTCGCCGAGCGCGTCGGACCGGGCACGCCCGCCCACTGGTACGCGGTCGGCATCCTCATCGAGGTCCTGCTCGCCCGCGGCCGGCTCACCGAGGCCGCGCAGACCGCCGAGGACTACGCCTTCGGGGAACCCTTCCCCGCCGCCGTCGTCTTTCCCGACGCCCAGACCGTGCACGGCGAGTTGCTGCTGGCCAAGGGGCTGGCGAAGGACGCGGCGGCCGAGCTCGCCGCCGCCGGACGCCGCCTCGACCCGCGGGGCATGCGCAACCCCTCCTGGTGTCCGTGGCAACTCCATCTCGCTCGCGCCGAGAGCCATGACGCCCCGGAGCGGGCCGTCGGCACGGCGCTCGAAGCCGTGAGCCGGGCCCGGCAGTTCGGCGCGCCGTCGGCGATCGGCCAGGCACTGCGTGCCGCGGCCGACGTCTCCTCCGGTTCGACCCGCCTCAAACTCCTGGAAGAGTCCGTCGGTCATCTGGAACGCTCTCCGGCCGCAAGCGAACTCGCGTGCGCCCTGGTCGCTCTCGGCGCCGAGCTGCGCCGCACCGGCCGCCCGCAGGAAGCCGCCGAGCACCTCTACCGGGGGCTCGACGCGGCGGTGCAGTGCGGTGCCGACGGCCTGGTCGAGGCCGCCCGCGACGAACTGGCCGCCGCCGGGCTGCGGCCGCGCCGCCTCCACAGCACCGAGACGGATACGCTCACCGCCCGCGAACGCACGGTCGCGGCACTTTCCGTGCGCGGCCGCACCACGCTGGAGATCGCCGAGGAACTGCGCACCGACGAGGTGACGGTGGTGCGCCTCCTGTCGGCGGTGTACCGAAAGGTGGGGACGGACCGGGCCGGTCTGGGGGCGGCACTGGGGGAGGGAGCGGGGCCGGGAGCTTAGCCGACGGGCGTGGGCTGATGGGCGTGGGCCTGACGGACGAAGGCCAACACGTGTAGGCCCACAAACGTAGGTCAACAGGTGTAGGTCAACGGCCGTGGGCCAACAGGTGTTGGCAATCTGTCGGGTGGCGTATGCCCGACGGGAAGCGACGAACGTCGGCGAACCGTCGGTGACGGAGACGTCCCGCGGCCGCCGCTCGAAGGCCAACAGCCGTCGACCCCAGGCCCGTGCACCCGCTGGGGCACGTACCATTGCGGCATGTCCTTCCTCCGCCGCCGCAGCGCCACACCCGCCGGGCCCGAATTCGACGTTCTGGCCATGGACCCGGGCGACTGGCCTGGCAATCTCGGCGCGGGCCTGCTGCCCGCACCCGACGGCAGCTGTCAGGGGGTGTTCCTGCGCTACGACCTCTTCGGCGGCCGCGGCCCCGCGATGATCATCGGCAATCTGCCGGAGGGGTCGCCGGCCCGGGAGGTCGCCGAGGGAGAGGTTCCGTTCGAGGTGGCCCATCTGCTGATGGCGCTGGAGAACGAGGAGGAGGTCACGGTCGTCGGTTCCGAGGACATGCCGGTGATGCAGGGCGACAACCTCCTCATCGTGCGCCGCCTCAAGCTCTCCGAGTCGCGTATCTCCTGCGTGCAGTTCGACCGCAGTGACAACGTCCTGGTGACGATCGCCGCCTGGGACCGACCCATCACCGACGATCTGTACGCGCTCCTGAAGCCCCTGCCCGCGGAGCTCTTCCAGCAGGGCTGAATCCCCGTTTTCCGCACACTGTGTCATGACCCTTGCCGCTCGGGTGATCGGACCCTTAGCGTCAGGGGTCATGTCGCATGAGCCGCACGAGTCACCTGAGATATCCCGAAGAACCACACTGAGAACGGCAGTTGGCGGAGCGGTCGCCCTCTCGTCGGGCGGGGGAGCCCTCGCCTTCTCTGGCAGCGCGGCGGCCGATTCCTCCGATGTATCGCAGGACCTGCAAGACCTGCAGGACCCGTCGAGGGCCCCTTCAACGCTCTGGTACGCCACCCCGGCCGCCGACTGGGAGCGTGAAGCCCTCCCCATCGGCAACGGCGCACTCGGCGCCATGGTGTTCGGCACGCTCGCCTCCGAGCGGCTCCAGTTCAACGAGAAGACCCTGTGGACCGGCGGCCCCGGATCCGTCCAGGGCTACGACTTCGGCAACTGGCGCGAGGCCCGACCGGGGGCGGTCACCGCCGTACAGGACGAGCTCGACGCCGAAACCCGCCTCGACCCCGAATCCGTCGCCGCGAAACTGGGCCAGCCGCGCGTCGGATACGGCGCCCACCAGACGTTCGGCGACCTCCACCTCGACATTCCGGACGCACCGGCGACGCCCCCGGACACGTACCGCCGTGAACTCGACATCGCCAACGCCATCGCGACGGTCGTCTACACCCACCAACAGGTGCGCCACCAAAGGGACTTCTTCGCCTCGTACCCCGACGGGGTGATCGCGGGACGGTTGAGCGCGGACCGCCCCGGCAGCGTCACCTTCACCCTCCGCCACACCTCGCCCCGTGACGACTTCACCGCCACCGCGGCCGACGGGAGGCTCACGGTACGCGGCACGCTGGCGGACAACGGGCTGCGCTTCGAGGCGCAGGTCCGGGTCCGGAGCAAGGGCGGCACCGTCACCTCGAACCCCGACGGCACGATCACCGTGACCGGCGCCGACAGCGCCTGGTTCGTCCTGGCCGCCGGCACGGACTACGCCGACACGTACCCCGACTACCGCGGCGAGGACCCGCACGCCGCCGTCACCCGCACCATCGACAAGGCCGGCGAGCGCTACGAGTCACTGATCGCCCGTCACGTCCGGGACCATCGCGCCCTGTTCGACCGCGTGACGCTCGACATCCACGCACAGGTCCCCGACGTCCCCACGGACGAGCTGCTCGCGAGCTACACAGGCGGGACCACCGCCACGGACCGTGCCCTGGAGGCCCTCTTCTTCCAGTACGGCCGCTACCTCCTCATCGCCTCCTCGCGCCCCGGCTCGCTGCCCGCCAACCTCCAGGGCGTCTGGAACAACAGCACCACCCCACCGTGGTCGGCCGACTACCACGTCAACATCAACCTGCAGATGAACTACTGGCTCGCCGAGGCCGCCAACCTCGCCGAGACGACAACCCCGTACGACCGCTTCGTCGAGGCGCTGCGCGCACCCGGCCGCCGCACGGCGAAGGAGATGTTCGGCTCGCGAGGGTGGGTGGTGCACAACGAGACCAATCCGTACGGCTTCACCGGCGTGCACGACTGGGCGACGGCCTTCTGGTTCCCCGAAGCAGCCGCGTGGCTCACCCAACAGCTGTACGAGCACTACCGGTTCGGTGGCTCCGTGGCCTATCTGCGCTCCACCGCGTATCCGGTGATGAAGGAGGCCGCTGAATTCTGGCTCGACAACCTGCGCACCGATCCGCGCGACGGCACGCTCGTCGTCACCCCCAGTTACTCGCCCGAGCACGGCGACTTCACCGCCGGCGCCGCCATGTCCCAGCAGATCGTGCACGACCTGCTGACCAACACCCTTGAAGCGGCCCGCGTTCTGGGCGACTCGCCCGCCTTCCGCCGGGAACTGGAGCAGACCCTCACCGACCTCGACCCCGGCCTGCGCATCGGATCCTGGGGGCAACTCCAGGAATGGAAGGCGGACTTGGACGACCCGGACGACGAGCACCGCCATGTCTCGCACCTCTTCGCCCTGCACCCCGGACGCCAGGTCGAACCCGGCAGCGAGTGGGCCGAAGCCGCGAAGGTCTCGCTCACAGCACGCGGTGACGGCGGCACCGGCTGGTCCAAGGCCTGGAAGGTCAACTTCTGGGCGAGGCTCCGCGACGGCGACCACGCCCACAAGATGCTCGGCGAACAGCTCAGGGCCTCGACCCTGCCGAACCTCTGGGACACCCACCCGCCGTTCCAGATCGACGGCAACTTCGGCGCGACCTCCGGCATCATCGAGATGCTGCTGCAGAGCCAGTACGACGCGATCGAGGTGCTCCCCGCCCTGCCGGCCGCCTGGCCGGACGGCTCGGTCCACGGCCTGCGCGCCCGCGGCGGCGCCACCGTCGACATCGACTGGGCCGACGGCGGCGCGACCCGCATCGCGCTGACCGCCTCCCGGACCCGGCGCCTCACCGTCCGCAGCGACCTGCTGCCGGACGGCGGGACCACGTTCAAGGCGATCGCCGGGCGACGGTACGTCTGGGAACAGGACTCCTAGAGGTCTTCCCGGCCGGTGGCCCCGATGGCCCCGGTGACCCCTTGGCTCGCGGCCCGATCCACGCCACCCAGGAAGTGGAACCCGGGCCGCGGGTGCATCAGGAAGTCGTGGTGGGAGATGTTCCACGCATAGGCCCCCGCGAGCCCGAACGCCACACGGTCCCCCGCCCGCAGTCCCGTTGCCGGGACCTGCCGGGCCAGGACGTCCTTCGGGGTGCACAACTGCCCGGCAAGCGTGACCAGTTCGCCCCGTGCCACCGGACGTGGCCAGGGGTGCGGCCAGGCGTCCACCGCCAGTACCGAACAGGGCTGATCGTGCCCCTTGGTCGCCGGCGTACGCAGATGATGCGTGCCACCCCTTACGACGGCGAACTCCTCCCCGTGGCTCTGCTTCACATCCAGCACCTCGGTCGCGTACCAGCCGCAGTACGCCGTCAGGGCCCGCCCGGGCTCGATGCGCAGCGTCAGCTCGGGATACTGGGAGGTGAGGCGGGCGAGACCTTCGCCGTACGCGGTCCAGTCGAAGCGTTTCTCGGGCTCGGCGTAGTCGACCGTCATGCCGCCGCCGACGTTCACCTCGGCGAGCCGCACCCCGTGCCGCCCGGCCAGGCCCACGGCCCAGCGCACGACGGACTCGGCCACCGCGAGCTGTTCGGGGGCCCGCAGTCCACTGGCCAAGTGGGCGTGAACACCGCGGAGTTCGAGATGCGGATACGTACCGTCGGTGAGCAGGCGCACGACCGCGTCCGCCTGCGACGGGTCGAGGCCGAAGGGGGTGGGACGACCGCCCATCGCAAGGGAACTCGTCGCCAATGAGCCCGCCGCCATGGGGAGGTTGAAGCGCGGCAGGACGGCCGGCCGGGTGCCGGGTGCGACCTGCCGGGCCAGCTCGGCCAGCATGTGCAGCTCGTGCTCGCTCTCCACGTGGAAGCGCTCCACGCCCCGCTCCAGCGCGGCGGTGATCTCGGCGGGTGTCTTGCCCGGGCCGCCGAAGGCCAGCGGACGGCCCGGCACGGCCTTGGCGACATGGGCGAGTTCGCCGCCGGACGCGACCTCGTAGCCGTCGACGTACGGGCCGAGTGCGGCGAGGATCTCCGGCTCCGGGTTGGCCTTGGCCGCGTAGTAGACCTCGACGCGCTCGGGCAGGGCGGCCCGTACGGACGCGGCGTGTTCACGCAACGCCGCCAAGTCGTAGATGTAGGCGGGGAGTTCGGCGGCCGGCAGGGACCGGGCGCGGTCCCGTACGGCAGCGGTGGGGGCGGTCATCGGGCACTCCGGGTGGTGTGGCGCAGGATGTCCTCGCCGAGCGGTGAGGACAGCCGGATGTATCCGGCCTCGCGGTCGGCCTTGCGCTCCCAACGGGTGAGGAGGTTCGCCTTGGCGGGCAGGGGGACACCGGCGAGTAGCGCGGCCAGCGGTGGCGGGCAGCCGTGCCGGTCCGCGTACGCCTGGAGGGTGGCGCGGACCTCCGCCCAGAGCGCGGCCTCGGTGTGCGGGTGCAGGTCGGCGAGGGCGGCGAGCAACTCGGCGACGTGGTTGACCAGCAGGCAGTAGACGACCCGGTCCCAGCCGCGCTGCGCGTCGTACGTCATCGGTCCCGCGACCTCGGGCGGCAGCGCGGCGAGGCTCTCGGCGTGGTGCTCGGGCACGAGCTTGGTGCCCTCCAGATCACGGAAGAGGACCTGAGCGGGCATGTCGTCGCCGTCCACGCAGATCAGCACGTTCTGCAGATGCGGCTCCAGCACCAGACCGTGGTCGAAGTAGGCGGCCAGGACGGGCGGCACGAGCAGCCTGAGATAGGCCGCCCACCAGCCGAGCGCGGCCTGTGGTCCGGCGCTGTCGAGGAGGCGGGAGATGTGCGCGGGACCGGTCGGGTACTCGTCCGCGACAGCCGCCGCCAGCAGCGCGGTGGTGCCGGGCAGCTGCCGCCGGGACAGGCCCTCGCGGACGATGACACCGAAGCCTTCGAGCAGCTCGCGGTCCGGTGTTCCGTCGGGCCCCGGGAGGGCCAGGCTGCGGTACGCGGGCTCGCGGAGCACCGCACTGCCGGGGAAGCGCTCGGCCAGGTCGGCCAGCGCCGGGCCCAGGACACGGGTGAGGGCGACGGCACCGGACAGTTCGTAACTGGCGTTCTTGCGCAGGCAGTTGGTGATGCGGACGTTCAGGCTGAACTTCAGGAACGACTCGCCGTCGTACAGCGTCCGTACGGATGCGGTGGCGGCGAAGGGCCTGCCGCCCCGGCCGAGATCGAGGACGTCCCCGCGGGCGAGGGCCGCGCGCAGCGCCGGGTGCTCGCGGAGCATCGCGTACTGCCACGGATGCGCCGGCAGCAGCCGATAGCCGTCGGGGATGTCACCGCGCTCGCCGCCCGGCTGGTCCTGCCGCACCGCCCGGGTCGGCTGGTTCGGCCGGTCTCGCCGGTCGAGCGCGTCCAGGGCGCCGGGCTCCGCGGCCTCCTCGGCGATCAGGTGCTCGCGTACGGCGAGGTACCGCAGCGGGAAGGACGCCTCGGCCTCGGGCGCGTACGCCAGCCACGAGTCCGCGTCCCCCGTGCGCGCCTTGGGCGTCGGGTGGAACCGGTGCCCGAACAGCAGCGACTGCTCCGAGACGAGGTAGGCGGTGGCGCGGTCGTCGACGGTCCGCGGACGGTGACGGGCCCCGGCCTGTACGGGGAGCGAGGCGGCGACGGCCCGATGGCTGGAGTCGATCTGCGCCAGGAACTCCTCGTTGCGCACCCCGGTACGGAGGGACAGCTCGTCCTGTGTGTACTCGGCCAGCCGCCGCCAGCCGATCTCGCGCCAGCCGCTCTCGGTCCGCTCGCTCACCGGTCCGGTGAAGCGGTGCGCGCCGAGCAGCGAGGCACGGCGCACGGCGACGCGGAGCAGTACGCCACGACGGGGGAACCGCAGCAGCAGATGGCCGCCGGTGAAGGCGGTCTGGCGTTCCGGGCCCGACACCTCGCGCAGCAGGCAGTTGAGCAGCGTATGCGCCACGGCCTCGCCGGGGGAGGGAAGCCGGGCCGGCGCGGCGGCGGTGGATGCGACCGCGGCGCGTACGGGGACGGTGGGTGCGGGGACGCTACCGAGCGTCTCGGTCAGCGAGGGCATGTGTGGCTCCAGCGGGTGCAAAGAGAGCGGAGGACGGTCACGCATACGGGAGGGGGCATCCGCAGGACTTCGGCGGTCATGCCGGATCTCCGTCCCGCAGCAGGTAGTTGGGGCCGCTGGTGTAGTGCTTGTTGATGTCCGCCGCGCCCGAACGCTCCTTGGTGAGCAGGGTTCCCGCGGTGACCATCGCCTTGACCGGCAGCCTCGGCGCGTCCAGGACCCGCGCACGCAGTACGGCACCGGGCTCGCCAGCTCCGGTCCCGAGCCGTTCGACCGCCTCGGCGAGCCGGTCGCGTACGAGCCGTAGCAGCACCGGAAGCGGCGCGCGGCCGTGCCGGGCCAGTCCGAACGCATAGGCCCCGGCGCACAGATGGACGGTGACGGTGGTGAAGAGGTCGACGACCGGCTGGTCGCTGTCGCCGAAGATCCGGGCGTCGTCGAAGTCCCGGGGCCCGGGAACATCGCCGTCCGGTCGGTCGCCCATCCGCTCGCCCAACCGCTCACGCAGTCGCGGCAGGTTGATGCGCGGCCCGTCGTTGTCCTTCAACAGCAGCCGCAGTCGTGTACGGCCGTCCGCTTCCCGGTCGAGGACCAGAGAGATGTTCTGCTGGTGCGACTCCAGCGCGATCCCGTAGCCGAACAGCGTGGTCTGCCAGTCGAAGAGCAGGCTCAGACAGGCGTCCAGCAGAGCGAGCGGGGCGCCGCCGTAGAAGCGGTCGGCAAGGTGGTCGACGACCAGCTGTCCGTCGAGGGCTTCGGCGAGCAGCGCGGCCATGGGGACGACGACCGAGTCGTCGAGACCGGTGGGGCAACGCCGGAACAGCACGGCGAGCAGCTCGTGCCCGGCGTGTGCGTGGACGGTCTCGTCGGCGTGCAGGACCGTTCCCTGGAAGCGGGGCTCGCGGGCGATCACCGCCTCGATCAGACGCTGTCCCGCCGCGCCGTCGACGAGCGTGCCCGGCTTGATGGTGCGCCGGTTGCGCAGGCCCAACGTGGCGGTGGCCAGGGGCAGTTTGATGTGCAGGGACGGGTCCGCGGACAGAGCCACGGTACGCATCGACAGGGTCGGTACGACTTCGAGGAAGGCCGGGTCGGCAAGCACGGCACGGCCCGCAAGACCGGCGGCACGCAGCGCTCCCTCCAGCGGGGCACCGACGGTCAACGGGTGTACCGGCAGCGCGACATGAGTGCGGTTGAGCTCCGCCAGACCGAGCACGGCGGGCGCGGGCCAGCGGTCCGGAAACGTCCCCGTGACCGCCTCCACGGGTACGGCGAGCCAGCGCAGCCTGAAACGCGGGTGGAACTCCGGTGCGTACGCCCGTAGTTGCTCCGCCACTAGCCCGGATCGCCCGCGTGCGGTCGGGTAGACCGGATGGTCGAGGTGGGCGGCGAGGGTGTCGTACGCCGACCCGCCGCTCAAACCGGTCCACTCGGCCGGGTCGGGACCATGACGGTCCGTCAGGCGATCGGTCACTTCCGCGCGGGCCGAGGCGTGCAGGCGCATGGTGGCCAGCGTCTGACGGCACTCTTCGTCGAAGGCGTCGAATCCGGCCCGGTCCGCCGGCTCGGCGAGAGGGCGCAGTGCGGCGAGGACGGCGCCGCATGTCTCGTAGGTCTCGCATGACGCAGGGTTGATCTCGCTGCTGATCTCGCTCGTCCCGCCCGTCCTACCCCTCCCACCCGTCTCGCCTGTCCCGTACGAGAGTTGCGCCGAGTCGTCGGATTCACGCACCAGCAACGGCAGTCGCGCCACGTACTCGCACTGGAACCCGTCCTCGGAGACGGGCAGCAGCAAGGCCTGCCCGGGCCCATCGGCTCGTCGTAACCAGAGGCCGTCCGGCCGGTGCACAAGCGTGCTTCGCGTGCGCAGGCCGACCACGTCCTCGCGCAGCAGCGCGCTGAGTACCCTGGTCACCAGTTCGGCCTCGCCGGCGTCCATCGTCTCGGCGGAACCGTCCGTGGTGGGCGTGGCCGTCACGGCTGGATCTCCCAGCGCTGCCCGGCCAGGAACTCGCCCACTGCCTTGTCCACGGCTTCCTGATCGGTACCCATGGCCCGCAGGACACCGAGGTAGTCGCGGTTGGTGCGATAGAGCTCGTGCGTCTCACCGACGTCCCGGAGCGGACGGTACGTCAACTGCACACCGTTCAACGCCAGTTCCGTGGCGGCGGGGGCCGCGGTGAGCGTCCCGGCGCGCTCGGCGTACGGGTACTCCAGACGGGCCGCGCCGTCACGCCGCGCGCCCAGGTCCGCAGGCAGGGGTTCCCCCAAGTGCGTACGGAGGATGTGCTCGAAGAGCGGGATCTCCAGCAGTCGGGCCAGGAGGAGGTCGCACTGGTCGCCGATGGCCCGGTAGTTGACCTCGATGATCCGTGCCCGGCCCTCGTGCACCACGAATTCGGTGTGGCAGGCGCCGAACCCGACGCCGAGGGTGTCGAGTTGGGCCAGGATCTGAGCGACCACCGGCTCGGGGTGGGCCGGGACGAACGTCAGCCGTTCCTCGACGAAGTACGGCGGCGCCGACACTTCGGTGTGGAAACCTCCCAGGACATGGCGTACGCGACCGTCGCCGAGCGTCTCCAAGGTGTAGAGCTCTCCGGGCAGGTACTCCTCGACGACCAGGGCGGCACTGGGGCGACGGTCCATGATCTCCTCGCAGCGCGCCACCAGTTGCCCGGCGTCGTCGACCAGCACGACGTCCTCGCTGGCCACGCCCTCGCGCGGCTTGACGACACACGGATACGGCACGTCAAGGGCGGCCAGGTCCGCGAGATCGGCGGGGCCGGTGACCTCCGTCGACCACACGGCACCGGCACCGTCACCGACGGCATCGGTGGCACCGGCGGAGGCGAGATGGCGCCGCATCTCGCCCTTGTCCTTGGTCCGCAGGGCGACCCACCAGTCCTTGCCCGGCAGGCCGAAGTAGTCGGCGGCCAGGGCGGCCGTGGTCTGCAGGTGGTCGCTGTTGGTGAAGACCGCGTCGGGTCTGCGGTGGGTGGAGATCCGGGTGACGACGGCCCGGAAGTCGCGTACGTCGCACTCCAGGATCTCGCTAACCGGATACGTGCGCCGGTGGGCGTCCGGCTGGTCGGTGAGGACCGTGACCTCCAGGCCGAGCCGCGCCGCGGCGGGCAGGAACCCTTCGGTCACGGAGTCGGTCGGATTGAGAGCGAGCAGATACATGTGCATGGGATGGGACAACTTCCCCTAGCGGGTGGGAGGTTGACGGGGTGGCTGCCCGTGATGGAGGCCTGCCCCTGCGGCGGGAGTCACTGTTTCGGGAGCTCCGTGCCGGTGGCCTCGGCCACGTCGGCGAGCGTCTGCTCGGCCGCTTGGGCGCCGAGGTGCGGGGGGATGTGCCGGAGGGTGCGGAGAGGCACACCCGCGGGTGCGGCCCGTTCGATCGCAGTCACGATACGTGAGCTTAGGGTAGGCATGCTTTACGTCTCAATCGGCCAGGAAGGCGCTGTGACGTGTGCCTCCCTTGATCGTCGCCTCTGAAGCGCCGTCACGCGCCGCCGTCTTCGATCTTTGCACTAAGGTAAGGCTTACCTTCTCATCTCGCACCGCCTTCATGCACAGGAGTACCGATGACCGTGGCCCTGGAGACCCTGCCGACCGGCGCCACCCCGTCCGTGTCCGGCCTGCTCGCCGCCTCGTACCGACAACTGGGCGAGGTGTGCGACGCGTTGACGGTGAGGGTCGCCGAACCGGAATCGGACACCACCCGAACGGGCGTCAGCGGTGCGGAACTGACGAAGAATCAGGAGGCCCTCGCCGCCTTCGTCGAGGCCGAGGCCGTCCGTATCGAGGATCGCTACGACCACACTCCACGCCGGGACGTCGCCGCCTCACGCGCCCTCCACGACTACCTGTGGTCGGTCGGTCTGCTGATGAGCGGCGTCTGGCACCTCACCGGGAGGGTGCCGCGGATCCGGCCCGAGGACGTACGACTCGACCTGGACTCCGGTGTATTCGAGATCACGCCCGGACCGGACCTCGCCTGTCTCTTCGACGACCCGGTCGCCACCCGCCCAGGCGTGCTCACGGTCCCCCACGAGGAGGCTCTGCGCGCGGAGTTGAGGGTGGCGGTCGCCGACCACATGGGCCCGCTGCTGTCCGCGATCGCCCCGCACATCCGGCGCGGACCGCGCGCTCTGTGGGGCATGGTCGCCGACGACCTCGTCTCGGGGATCTGGTACCTCGGCCGCGTGCTCGGTCAGGAGCCCGACGCCGTACGGGCCGCCGGTGCGCTCCTGCCCTCCGCGGTCCCGCCGTTCCCCGGTGGTGCCGACTTCCGTGACCTCACCGGCAGTGACGGCCGACAGCACACGACCCGCACCCGCACGGGCTGCTGCCTCTATTACACGATCCGCCCGGCCGAGGCATGCAGCACGTGTCCGCGCACCTGCGACGCGGAACGGCTACGCCGAATCGAGGACTGAGCCGCGCGCATGCCGCGCAGGCTGAGCCGCGCCGCACGACCGTACGGCGGCGCCCAGGTTCCGCCCCGCGTACGGTGGTCTCAAGCGGACTGCACATGTCTCACGACGGGAGTCGCGCGATGACGGGCGAACCGGCCTTCTTCGAAATCGGCGTGGCGGACCCCGAGCGGGGCCGCGCCTTCTACGGAACCCTCTTCGGCTGGACCTTCGAACCCGGCCCGTCCGAGGGGGGAGGCTTCGCCATCACCACCGACGGAATGCCGGGCGGCATGCACGGCGACGACGCCGGAACTTCCCCCTACCTCTTCTTCCGGGTCGACGACCTCGACGCCGCGGCCGCTCAGGTGCGCGACCTGGGTGGCACGGTGGAGGGCCTGGCCGAGGAGGACGGCGACAGCGAGGAGTCAGCCGCCCGGTTCGGCCGTTTCACACTGTGCCGTGACGACCAGGGCTCCGCCTTCGGACTGTTCGAGCCGCCCAAGGGAGCCTGACGCGCTACCCCGCGGCCACCCGGCGAACGCCACACGGACTCAGAGCCTCAGGGGCTCACCGTACGGGGCAGGCGGGCGTACGGGCATGACGAAGGTCCGCGGTGCGCCACTGTCCCAGGCGTACCGCGGACCTTCGCCCCCCTCAGCGAGTGCCGACCGCCGCGCGAACGGCCCGTCGGGCCAACTGGCAGTCGTCGTGCAGCCGCCTCAGCAGCAGCCGCTGTTCCTCGCCGGACGGCGCAGCACCTGGGTGGGCCGGTCCCGGTGCCGCCGGGGTCGTGCCGTGCATCGAACGCTGCACGGCTGTTTCATACGTACGGATCTCCCTGGTCAGGACGAGCATCAGGTTCACCAGGAAGGCATCGCGCGCCGCGGGACCCGCCGACTGCGCGAGCTGGCTGATCTGCCGCCGGGCGACGGGTGCGTCTCCGAGGACCGCCCACAGCGTCGCCAGGTCGTACCCCGGCAGATACCAGCCCGCGTGCTCCCAGTCCACCAGCACTGGACCGGCCGGTGAGAGGAGGATGTTGGACAGGAGAGCGTCGCCGTGGCAGAACTGGCCCATACCCTGGCGGCCCGCCGAGTGCGCGATGCCGTGCACCAGCTTCTGCAGATCGCCCATGTCCCGGTCGGTGAGCAGTCCCAGCTCGTGGTACCGGGAGATCCGCGCCGCGTAGTCCAGCGGAGCGTCGAACGTGCCCGCCGGCGGCCGCCACGCGTTGAGCCGACAGATCGCGCTGAGCGCTGCCCGGATGTCCGCGCGCGGTGGCGCCTCCGCCGGATGCCGCTGCAACGCCGCCACCCGCCCCGGCATCCGCTCGATCACCAGTGTGCAGTTGTCCGGGTCCGCCGCGATCAGGCGGGGCACCCGCACCGGGGGCCGGTGCCGCACGAACGAGCGGTACGCCGCTATTTCATGGCGGATCCGCTCGGCCCACACAGGGGACTGGTCCAGTAAACACTTCGCTACGGCGGTGCTGCGCCCTGTCGTACCGACCAGAAGCACGGAACGGCCGCTGCGGCGCAACACCTGCACCGGAGCGAACTCCGGACAGATCCGGTGCACCGACGCGATCGCCGTGCGCAACTGCGCGCCCTGAGGGCCGGACAAGTCGAGTCTCCCGCTGAGCGGTTGCGTGCCCAGCCCCGGGAGGCGCCGCGTCCGACCGGCACCCAGCACGGGGGCCGACGGGCGCGCGGGGTCGAGGTAGGGGCCGCCGCCGGGCTGGCGGGGGAGCAGCGACCGTGGAGGGGCGGACACGGAGGACGATGCTGTGTACATGGGCGAAACAGATCCCTTCGTGTGCCTGCAGTTTTCCGCGCTACCCGCCCCGGCCGCCCTGGTTCACCCTGGGGAATGTCCCTACGGCGGCCGGGTCGGGGTGGCGCGTTCCTACCTGACACCTGATGCCCACTGGCACACCATCTGGCGTGCCCTGGCGAACCCTGGCGAATAGTCCCGCAGCAACTGACAGAGGGTTACTGTCAACTCAGCCGAGAACCTGGGGGCTTGACGTGAACGGACAACCCAACACCCGACTCTCGGACCTGTTCGGCCTGGCCGGCTGGTCCAAAGGGGAACTCGCGAGGATGGTCAACCGGCAGGCGGCGGCCATGGGCCACCCCCAGCTGGCGACCGACACCTCAAGGGTCCGGCGTTGGATCGACATGGGAGAGATCCCGCGCGATCCGGTGCCACGGGTACTGGCAGCACTGTTCACCGAGCGTCTCGGCCGTGTCGTGACCATCGAGGACCTCGGTCTGGTCCGGCACGGGCGCACAGGGAAACGGCAGGGCGGCGGGAGTGTGGATCATCCCGACGGAGTGCCGTGGGCGCCCGAGCGGACTGCTGCGGTCCTCACCGAATTCACGGGAATGGACCTCATGCTCAACCGACGCGGCTTGGTGGGAGCGGGTGCCGCGCTCACCGCAGGATCCGTACTCAACAGTGCCATGCACGACTGGCTGAACACCGATCCGGCCCTCGCGGCCGACGCCCCCGACTTCGACGATCCCCTGCACGCCGACCCCGCCGGGTTCGACCGCTACGAGGCCGCCCCCATCGGGGCGCAGGAGATCGAGGAACTGGAGCGCTCGGTCGAGGTGTTCCGGGCCTGGGACGCGGCCCGCGGCGGCGGGTTGCAACGCAAGGCCGTGGTGGGCCAGCTCAACGAAGTGGGAGGCATGCTCTCCTACCGACATCCCGACCATCTGCAGCGGCGCCTGTGGGGCGTCGCCGCCAACCTCGCCGTCCTCGCCGGCTGGATGTCGCACGACGTCGGCCTGGAGCCCACGGCTCAGAAGTACTTCATCATCGCCGCCCACGCCGCCAGAGAAGGCGGGGACCGGCCCCGCGCCGGGGAGGCGCTCTCCCGCGCCGCCCGTCAGATGGTGCACCTGGGCCGGCCGGACGACGCGCTGGACCTCATGAAGCTCGCCAAGTCGGGATCCGGCGACGAGGTGCTGCCGCGTACGCAGGCCATGCTCTACACCATCGAGGCCTGGGCACAGGCGTCGATGGGCAAGGGGCAGGCCATGCGGCGCACCCTCGGGGAGGCGGAGGACCTCTTCGTCTCGGACAAGGGTGACGTCCCGCCGCCGAGCTGGATGCAGCTCTTCGACGAGGCGGACATGCACGGAATGCAGGCGCTGGCCTACCGGACGCTCGCGGAGCACGACCCGACCGCGGCCGCCGTCGCGCAGCGCCACGCCAAGGAGGCGCTGGAGCTGCGGGAGAAGGGCCGGGAGCGGTCGAAGATCTTCGACCATCTCTCGCTCGCGTCCGCCTGCTTCATCGCCGACGACCCCGAACAGGCCGACCGGTACGCACGGCTGGCCCTGACCTCGATGGGATCGAACTCCTCCCATCGCACCTGGGACCGGCTGCGCGAGATGTACCGGCTCACCGGGCAGTACTCCAGTTATCCGAAGATCAACGACCTGCGTGAGGAGATCAAACTGGCGCTGCCCAAGGGCTCGTTGAAGCCGCGGGGCGGTAACAGCGCACGGGCATAGGCATAAGGGACCTGTGCCACTGAAAACAGTCAGGTCGCAACCCTGGCGACGAGCACGCAGGCGTCGTCCTCGCGCTCCGTCTCGCCGAACTCCTCCACGACCGTCCGTACGCAGTCCTGCGCGGCACGGGCCTCACCGAAGCGGGGGGCCAGGTCGAGGAGGCGGTTGACGGCCGCGGTGCCTTCCGCACTCCCGGCTCGCTCCGGGACCAGTCCGTCGGTGTGCAGGAGGAGCAGGTCGCCCGGTTCGAGCGGCTCTTCGGCCTGCCCGTAGACGGCACCCGAGGTCGCGCCGAGCAGGACGCCCTCCGGCGGTGCGAGCATGCGCCCCGTCCCGTTGCGGAACAGCAGCGGGGCGGGGTGTCCTGCCTGCGCCCACACCAGCGTGCGGCTCTCGGGGCGGTAGCGGCAGCAGACCGCGCTGCCCAGCGCGGGCTGGACCGAGGCGTCCAGTAACTGGTTCAGCCATGCCATCAGCTGGCCCGGCTCGGTGCCCGCCATGGCCATGCCGCGCAGCGCGCCGAGCAGCATCGCCATGCCCGAGGTGACGGTGACGCCGTGGCCGGTGAGGTCTCCGACGCTCAACAGCGTTTCTCCGTTGGGCAGTTCGAGAGCGTCGTACCAGTCGCCGCCGATCAGCGCGCTGGTCGAGGACGGCAGATAGCGGGCGGCCAGGTCCAGTGTCTCCGTCCCCTGGTGCGGGAGCCGCAGGGAGCCGCGCCACGGCGGCAGCACAGCCTCCTGCAACTCGACCGCGAGCCGGTGCTCGGTCTGCGCGAGATGCCGTTGGTGCTGCAGCGAGTCACGGGTCTCGCTGACGGTCCGCTGGCTGCGGCGCAGCTCGCTGACGTCTCTGAGTACCGCCCACATCGAAGCGGTGCTGCCGTCGGCGTCGAGCACGGGCTCGCCCATCATGTGCACCGTCCGCACACCGCCGTCCGGCCGGACTATGCGGAACTCCCCGTCGATCGGCTTGGCGTCGATGAGGCAGTCCGTCACCATCGCCGTCAGTCTCGGGCGGTCCGCGTCGAGGACCACTGAGGGCAGTTCGTCGAGGGTGAGCGGGGGAGCGGCGGGGTCACGGCCGAGGATCTGGTACAGCTCGCCGGACCAACTCGCCTCGTCCGTCAGCAGGTTCCACTCGGCGCTGCCGACCCGGGTGAGCAGCGAACCGTGCGGGGGTCCGGCCGGCGCGGCCCGTACGGCGGGAGCCGTGGCCCGGAACTGGACGGGCACGGGCGGCGGGCCGTCCCTCAGCTGGGCCAGATGCTCGTCCAGATCGTTGAGTTGGTGCATCGCGAGATCGCACAGGGCGCGCTGCCAGCGTTCTTCCGGATCCCCGCCGTCGACCGGTGCGTCGCGCCGTACGGCGTCCACCTCGCCCCGCAGCCGACGCGTCTGCGAAATGAGCGCGTCGACCGAGCCGCGCGAGGGCGGCTGGGCGGCCGGGTGGTCCGCCGGGAGATGGGACGGCATGACGTACTCCGATACAGGCACGGTACGACCGAAGCTGAGGAAGGACCGTTACGACTGTTGCACAGCCCGCGACGCCCTGTAAGGGATTTGGCAACACGTGAGGCGGTGGTGCCGGGGGCATATGCCTAAGTCCTTCCGGGTGATGTGAGTCGGATGTATTGAGTACGCGGAGGGTTGGTCAAGTCGTAGAGCGCATCGGCAAGTTGACGGGTATCCGGAGTCGCCGGGCGTTTACTCAGGCACGTGTTCGTCGAGTGCGCGTACGGGGTTCGTGGCTTGCTCTCGGGCGTCAGTTCAGCCCGGCCACCCGAAGCACCGCGTCCAACCCCCGGTGCGCGCCCGGAGCGGCCCCGGCGGGCAGCACGTAAGCCCGCAGACCCGCTCCGGCAGCCCCGCCGTCCTTCGCCGGATGGTCCCCCACCATCAACGTCTCGGCCGGGCCGACCCCCAGATCGCGACAGGCATGCCCGAACAGCACCGGATCGGGCTTCTCCGTGTCGTACGCATAGGAGTGCACCCAGGCCGAGAAGTAGCGGTCGAGATCGTGATGCGCGAACGTCGCCCGCAGATCCCAGCCCACATCGCTGACCACGCCGAGTGCGAGCCCCTCGCGGACGAGACGCGCCAGCGTGGACTCGGTGTCCGCGTACGGCACCCAGTGCTCGGGCTCGCGCAACTGCGCATAGAGCGTTTCGGAGTAGGGGGCCAGCTCGGGCACGGACGCGTACCAGGTGGTGAAGGCGTGTCGATGCGCCTTCGACGACACGTCGCGCCCACGCTGCGCCTCGACGACATCCGGGTCGCAGAGCCCTGCCTCCAGTCCGTCCAGGAGTCCGTCCATCTCGCGCTCGCCGACGGGGCGTTGGAGCGCGGACCGGATCCGGTCCGCGTACGTACCGATCTGGAACAGCGTGCCACTGAAATCGAAGAGCACGGCCCGGACGGGGGAGGGCGCCCGCGTCACGGGTGCGGCACGCAAAGGGCCCTCGGGGCCGCAGACGGGAAGAGCCGGAAGAGGAGACCTGGTCATTCGATCTTCCTAGCCGCTTGGCGCGGCACAGGCAATCCCCCTACTTCGCTTGCGAGTTCGGCGGATACCGCCGTGGACGCGCCGCCCGGACCGGGAAGCCAGTAGGCGGTGAGTCGTAAGTCCTGCGTACGAGAGCCCCACCGAAGTCAGTAGCGCAGCACTCCGGCGATGCCCTGTGCGTCGTCGAGCGTGCCGTCGGGGACGAAGCGGACCTGTGCGCCGGTGTCGAGGCACTGTTCGACGATCTCGTCCACGATGTCGTCGCGGGCGTCGAGGTCGTCGCTCTCCGCCGGGACCAGATGGTCGCCACCGTCGTCACGTACGGTCACGCGGTAGTTCTCCTCGACGGCCAGCAGCCGGATGCGGCCGGCGGTCGCGTTCTGCCACACCTCGTCGACGCCCGCGGCGAACGCCCGTCGGCCCCGGGCGGTTTCGAGCTCCCGCGTCACGGTGTCGGCGTGCTCCCGGTCCTGGGCGGTGACCAGCGGGCGGACCGCCTGCCACACGGCGTCGGGACCCGCGTGTGCGAGGCCGCCGTGCGGGACGTGGACGGCGTCCCTGCCGACGGTGCCGACCTCGTCGAGAAGGGCGAGCGCGGCCCGTTCACCGGTGACGTACACCGGTCGCGGATCGGTGCGCAGCAGACCGGCGAGGGCGGTGTCGCCCGCCCGCATGAAATGGCGTGTCCGCTCGTCGCGGAAGGTACTGGGCAGGTCACCGACGCGTTCCTTGCGCTCGGCGTCCGGGTCCTCCAGGCTCCGCGCCAGTGGGAAGCCCGCGGTCCGGGCCTCGGTGACATGTCCCGTGCCGCCGCTCCACAGGGAGATCCGGTCCGCGGAGACGGCCAGCACCCAGAACGGACGCTCGGCGGCCTGCGCGGCGACGAGATTGCGGGTCAGGAAGGTGTCCGAGAGGACGACGCGCTCCGGCACGGTCCGGGCCAGCGACCACACCTGGTGCTCTCCGGGAGCCGCGAAGATCGCGAGGCCGTCCTCGACGTGCGCCAGATCGACCTCTGCCAGCGCCTGTTCGAGTTGCTTGACCACATCCATCCGCCGCTCCCGGGTGACTCCGGGGTCGGCTTCCAGTTGCTTTCTCGCCTCGGTCACCACCTTGCGCAGCCGGACGGGGTCCTGTGCCTTGTCGGGCTCACGGCGGTGGGTCGGTGTGAGCACCGATACGGCCGGATAGGGCCGGGGCCGACGCAGCTCGGTGAGTGTGGTGGGGCTGAGAGCATGCTCCATATATGCACCATATGACCGAATCGAAGGTCGGGCATTCGGAGGAACAGGTTGGAGGAACAGGCCGGCGGGAGAGGCCCTTCACTCCTCCGGCCCGCAGGAACTCCCGTCGTCCGGCAGCGAGCCGTGGAGCAGGAAGGCGTCGATCTTCCGGTGTACGCACTTCGAGGACATGTACCCGGTGTGGCCCTCGCCCTTGTTGTCTAGGACGACGGCCGACGAGCCGAGTCGTCGCGCGGTCTGCACGGTCCAGCGGTACGGGGTTGCGGGGTCGCCGCGGGTTCCGACGAGGAGCATTTTCGGGGTGTCGACGTCGCGTACGTCCTCGCGGATGTAAGTGGTGCCCTTGGGGCGGCCGTAGCACATCAGTACTTGGGTGAGCCGGTACTCGCCGAAGACCGGCGACGCATGCTCGTACTCGGCGCGCAGTGTGTCGATGTCCTCGGTGACCTGGTCGGCGCTGGGGCGGTCGGGATCGTCCGCGCAGTTGACGGCCATGAGGGCGGCCGGGAGGTTGTCGAGCGGGATGTCGCCCTCGTCCACGAGCCCGCCGTCGCCGGGCATGGTGCTGCCGCCCATGGAGAAGCCCATCGAGAAGCCCATGATGCCCCGGGTGTCACCGTCCTGGACCAGCGAGCTGAGCGCGTGCGAGAGGGTCGGCCACAACTCCTTGCTGTAAAGGGCCTGTCCTATGGCGCCCACGAGGTCCTGGCCCGAGAACTGCTCGCCGAAGTCCGTCGGTACGGGGTTCTCGTCCAGCGAGCCGACCAGCTGGACCACGCCTTCCCGGGCCGAGCGCGCGTCCTGCCCGAACGCACAATTGATGTCCTCGACACACCAGTTGAGGAAATCCTCCAGCGCCGTCTGCTGGCCCTCGGCACCCGCGATGCCCTGTTCGCTCACCGGTTCGATGAGGGTGTCCACGCCGTCGAGGACCAACCGGCCTGTCTTCTTGGGGAATTGAGCCGCGTACACCGCGCCCAGCCGTGTTCCGTACGAGAAGCCGAGGTAGTTGAGCTTCTTGTCGCCGAGGGCCTGGCGCATCACGTCCAGGTCGCGCGAGGCGTTGACCGTGCCGATGTGCGGCAGCACGGGACCGGAGTGCTCGGCGCACGCGGCGGCGACCTTCCGCAGCAGGTCGAGGGAGGCGCGCGGATCATCGCCTTTGTCGTCCACGTCGGGGGCCGTCGCGTCCAAGGCCTCCTCCGTGCCCTCGCCGCAGCTGACCGGCGAGCTCCTTCCGACACCGCGCGGGTCGAAGGTCACGACGTCGTAGCCTTCCGTCAGGCCCATGAAGTCCTCGCCACCGGCGGCCAGTTGGCCGACTCCCGGCCCGCCGGGGCCGCCGAAGTTGAGGAGCACCGAGCCCCGGGACCCGCCCGCCGCCCTGAAGCGGGCCATGGCCAGATCGAGCGTCCCTTCGGCGGGCCTCGCGTAGTCGAGCGGGACGGTCACCTTCCCGCACTGCAGATCTTCCGGAACGCCGTCGCCCTCGCAGTCGGACCAGTCGATCTTCTGGTCGTAGAAGCGGGACAGGTCGGGCCGGTCGAGTCGGTCGGCGGCCGCTGCGGCCATCGACGGCAGCCCGGCTCCCAACAGGGCCAGCGTCACGGCGCAGGTCAGCGCGCGGCGTTGGTGCGTGGACGGCATGACAGGCCTCCCGGAACGCCCCGGCCCACGGCCGGGGATTTCCCCTCGATCACGATAAGGGGGCGCTGTCGACCACGCCTCTCGGCGAGCGAACCGACGGCGGAGGCCTTACCCTGCGCGCCGCGCGTCCCCCGCCGTGGTCCTGGAGCGGGCAAGTTCGATAAGCGTGTCGCCCGATCGAGTGAAAGGCGGACAAGCCATAACTCGCATGGTTCGGCCGCGTTCTACCGGTGCGGGCGAACGCCCGCGACCATGTCTGGAAGGCAGGGAACCTATGAAACGGGTTACCCGAAATGGTTTGATCATCGCGGCCGCCGCCTCCGGCGCCGTGGCCGTGACGATGCCGGTGTACGCGGACTCCGCGGCGGGCGGCGCCACCGGGGACTCACCCGGGCTGATCTCCGGCAACACCATCCAGCTCCCGGTGCACGTTCCGGTGAACGTGTGCGGGAACACCGTGAACGCGGCCGGGCTCCTCAATCCGGCAGCGGGCAACGGCTGCGCCAACGCGGGCGGCGGCACCACGGGCGACACCGGGAGGGGCGACGCGAAGCATCTGTCCGGTGCCGTCGCCGACGGGAGCGGAAAGGATTCGCCGGGGGTGCTCTCCGGCAACGGTGTGCGGCTCCCGGTTCAGCTCCCCGTGAATGTCACCGGCAACTCGGTCAACGTCGTCGGCATCGGCAACGCCGCCGCCGGCAACGAGTCCACCAACACCCCCGGGGAACGGCCGCACCCTCCGGCCGGGCCCGCCGTCCCGAAGCCGTCCCCACCGCCGAGGAAGCCGGCAACCCCGCAGCCTCCTGAGCCGCCACGACCCGTCGCGCCGCCACAGCCCGGCGACTCCCTCGCCCACACCGGCATGGACCTGACGGGTCCCACGGTCGCCGCGAGCGCGGCACTGATGCTGGGCGGGGCCGTGCTGTACCGACGGTTCCGTGCGCCGTCCCCGCAACTCCCTGGTCGTGCCCAGCCCAGCCACTCGGCAGGGCGCTGAATCGATCCCGCAGCCGACCGCCGCGCCGATTCGCGGCCGAGTGGCGCCGCTGCGGACCGCAGACCCCACCGGGTGCGCGACCGGTGGGGTCTGCCTTCGGGAAACTCCCTGTTCCGCCCCCTCGCCACAGGCTTCCCCGGCTCGCCCCCGTGGCCGTCTGAACAACGGTCCGCACCCTGGCCGATTACCACCGGGTGCGGTTCGAGGGCCGGGAAGGATGGTGCGTACATACCGCCGAGCACCGCACTCCGTCGCCCCTTCCCTCTCCCGACGAATGGAACGCATCGATGACCTCTCCCGCCTCCCACGACCTCATCGTCACGCAGGCCTCGCTCGACGACTGGCCGGTGATCAGCGGGTGGGCGGCGGACGAAGGATGGGATCCGGGGGCGTCCGACGGCCCGTGCTTCTTCGCGCAGGATCCCGAGGGCTTCTTCCTCGGCAGGATCGACGGCGAGCCGGTTTCGGCGATCTCCGTCGTCAACTACGGCGCCGACTACGCTTTCCTGGGCTGCTATCTCGTACGCCCCGACCTGCGCGGCCGCGGCTACGGTCTGGCCACCTGGAAGGCGTCCCTCGCCCACGCCGGCAACCGGACGATCGGCCTCGACGGCGTGGTCGCACAACAGGACAACTATCGCCAGTCCGGGTTCGAACCCGCCTACAACACCGTGCGGTTCGCAGGCGTCCCCGCCACGGGGACGTTCGTGGGCGGTGGCGTCAGGCCCGCCGACGCGGCGGACCTCGCGGCGATCACGGCGTACGACAGCGCCTGCTTCCCGGCCGACCGGCCGCGCTTCGTGGAGCAGTGGGTCACCGGCCGCGGGCACCGCGCCCTGGTCCGTGTCGTCGACGGGCGGCTCACCGGCTACGGCGTGATCCGGCCCGCCCTCGGTTGCCTACGCATCGGGCCCCTGTTCGCCGACACTCCCGACGACGCCCGGGCGCTCTTCGCCGCACTGGCCGACGAGGCCGACGGACGCCGGATCGCCATCGACATCCCCGAGACCAACACGGCGAGCGTCGCCCTCGCCGAGGCGCACGGTCTCACCCCGTCGTTCGAGACGGCCCGGATGTACACCGGGCCCGTCCGGCCGTACGCCACGGACCGCGTCCACGGAGTCACCACACTGGAACTGGGCTAGCGCGGCGGGCGGGCTTCAGGTCTCGCGACCTCGTCGGGGCGGCTGAACAGCCATGTCATGCGCGGCTCGACGACGAAGCGGAACATGGAGCGGACCGGGGCCGAGCAGAGCAGCGTGATGAGTCCGATCGCGGCCGCCGTGACGGCCAGTTGGCCGAGTGGGGTGTGCAGCCAGGCATGGTCGTACCAGCCCTCGAAGCGGGACGTCTTGATGACGAAACCGTGCAGCAGATAGCCGTACATCGTGCCCGTGCCCAGAGCCGTGAACCACAGGTGACGTCCCGGCACCCACGCGAGGAAGCAGGCCGTCAGGACGAGCGCGAGGACGAACAGCGCGGGCGTGCTGAACAGCCCCACCCACTCCGGCACGCCTCGGCCGGCGACGCTGCCGCGGCGATAGAACCACCCGGTGTCGAACCAGGGCGCCACCGCGTACGCCGCCCCCAGCGCGACCACGCCAACCGGCAGCGCCAGCAGCCGTACGCGCCAGGTGCGCAGCCGGTCGAAGTGCTCGGCCCGCAGCGTCAGTCCGAGCACGAAGAACGGCAGGAATCCCAGGGTCCGTTGGATCGAGATGTCCCCGCCCAGATCCGGTGAGACCGCGGCCAGCATGGCGAAGCCCATCGCGACCGGCACCGGGTGGCGCAGCGCCAGCCAGATCGGAGTGGTCAGCCGCCAGATGAAGAGCGCGACCAGGAACCACATCACGTACCAGGGGTCCAGCAGGCTGAACGGATAGCCCGGATCGTCCTGCGCCCAGCGGTAGAAGAGCGTGTAGGCGGTCTCGAAGACGAGGTACGGCACGACGACGCCCGTCAGCAGCCGACGCACCCGTCCCGGCGCCATGTCGAAACTCCGGGAGAAATAGCCGGAGATGAGTGCGAACGCCGGCATGTGGAAGGCGTAGACGGTCAGATACGCCGCCGTCGCCGCCCTGCCTCCGTGGGTCAGCGGTTCCCAGGCGTGACCGCAGGCCACCAGCACGATGGTGAGGTACTTCGCGTTGTCGAAGTACGGATCCCGGGCGGCGGCGGGCTTGGCCGGCCTCGCGGGCGGTGGTTTCGGCAGCGTCGCGGATGCGGCGGCCGGTAAGTCTTGGGGCACCTCGTCTCCAGGCCTCGAATCGATGAGCGGATTCCATCCGCCTGCCCCATCGCATACGGCTCAGTCGTCCCGGACGTTCACATTCGCCCGGCCGCCCGGTCGAAGGCCGTCTCCAGGGCGTCCACGGGGCCGAACTCCGGGCGGCGGCGGAGCGGCTGGTGGCGGCCTCCGCCGGCGGAACTCAGTCCTCCGCGTGAAGGACGTGCAGGAAACGCCTGACCAGAGCGCGTACTTCGTCGGCCAGCCCCGGGATCGGCCCCTCCACGACCACGCCGGGCGCCACCTCGTGGATCGGCAGGGTGCGTACCGGGGGAGCCGGGGCGCCCAACTCGTCGAACCAGGACATCAGTTGCTCGGACGAGGCCACGTACACGATGCGGCCCAGTCCCACCCAGGCATGGGCCGCCGCGCACATCGGGCAGTGCTCGCCTGAGGTGTAGACGGTCGCCGCGGCCCGCTCCTCGGGCGTCATGTGCGCCGCCGACCAGCGCGCCAGCTCGAACTCCGGGTGGCGCGTGCGGTCACCGGAGGCCACCCGGTTGTGGTCCTCGGCCAGCACCGTGCCGTCCGCCCCCACCAGCACCGAACCGAACGGCTCGTCGCCGGCCTCCAGCGCCTCGGCCGCCAGCTCCACACAGCGGCGCAAATGCTTCAGCTCGGCCTCGTCCACCATGCCGTACCCACCCTCCTCGGACCTGCTCTCCGGGGTGCAGACTAGATCCGTCCGCGCCCTGAAGCCCACCGATATCCGACCGGGTCGGTCCGTGGAACGCCGCGCCCAGAATGGTGAAGGCGAGCCCGCACCTCCCCGGCCTGGCCGGACACCAGCGCATCTCACCGGAAGTCCGGAAGGCCGGAAGGCCGGAAGGCCGGAGACCGCTCGGCTTCCCACTGATTCGATGCCTTGACGCGAGTAACAGCTCTCTCTATCGTCACACCCGCTCATTCGTAAAGTGCCTCGAAACTTTCGAAACGACTCTCTGCGAATTCTGCCCGCCCGCCGGGGCTGATCGCCCCTGGCTTCGAGCCTGTGCGCCGCCGAACCTCTGCGTCACCGCCTGACCGCCCGCTTCCTCCCGGACGACGAGGAGACCGACGTGAAGCACCTGACCGTTCGCCAGAGACTTTCCGCCTTACTCGCCGGAGCCCTGCTGCTGGGAGGCGTGTCCCTCACTCCCACGGCGTCGGCGGCTTCCGTCGAGTCCGCGGCTCCCGCAGCCGCGCCGCGGGCCGCATCGACTGCCGCCTGGACCGGGACCTGGGCGACGGCCCCCACCACCGTGCCCAGGTCGGACACCACGACCTTCGAGAAGCAGACGATCCGGCAGATCATCCACACCAGCATCGCCGGAAACGCCCTGCGGGTGCGGCTGTCGAACGAGTTCGGCAAGCAGGCGCTGAAGATCGGCGAAGTGTACATCGCGCGCCGTGCGGCAGGCACGGACAACGCGAGCATCGAGCCCGGCAGCGACCGACGGCTGACCTTCGGCGGCAAGTCCGCCGTGTCCATCCCCGCCGGATCGCCCGCGCTCAGCGATCCCGTCACGCTCCGCGTGCCCGCGCGCTCCGATCTCGTCGTGAGCCTCTACCTTCCTGAGAGCACCCCGGGGTCCACCGTCAACGCCTTCGCCTCGCAGCGCAATTACGTCGCGGCGGGCAACGTCACGGGCGAGACCAAGATCGAGGCCGAGTCCGTCACCGAGCGGTGGTACTTCCTGACCGGCGTCAGCGTGCGTGCCACCGCCGCCCGGTCGGCCGACACGACCGACTCGGCCGGCACGGCAGGCGCATCCGCCCTGGTCGCGCTCGGCGACTCCATCACCGCCGGCAGCACCGTCGACACCAACCACCGCTGGTCCGACTACCTGGCCCAGCGCCTCCAGGGTCCCGGCGGCCCACGCCACCCCGTCGGCGTCCTCAACAAGGGCATCAGCGGCAACCGCCTGCTCCACGACCCCAACCCGCCCGCCGGCAACCCCGCCGAGGCATACGCCGCCTACTTCGGTGAGAGCGGACTCAAGCGCTTCGACCGCGATGTCGCCGCCCAGCCCGGCGCCCGCCATCTCCTCGTCCTGATCGGCGTGAACGACCTCGGGCACCCCGGAAACATCGCCCCGCTCTCCGAGAAGGTGACCGCCCAGGACCTGATCGACGGCCACCGTCAGCTCATCGCCCGCGCCCACGAACGCGGACTGAGGATCTACGGCGGCACGATCACGCCGTTCAAGAACGACACGCTCGGCTTCTCCACCCCGGAGAACGAGGCCGCGCGCAAGACCTTCAACCACTGGCTGCGCACCAGCGGCGAGTACGACGGAGTCGTCGACTTCGACGCCGCACTCCGTGACCCGGACGACCCCGAACAACTCCTCGCCGCCTACGACAGCGGCGACCACCTGCACCCCAACGACGCGGGCCGCGAGGCGATGGCCCGCGCGGTGCCGCTGCGCTTCTTCAAGTAAGAGGCGACTCGAAGGACAAGGGACGGCGCGTCCGCAGAGTGACGTCCGAATCCCGCCAGCACCTGTGATCGAAACGCCCCACTCTGGGAGGTGGAACAAAGCCGAACGAAGGGGAAGCGACGATGACCGTCCACATGACGACCGCCTATACGACGAC
Source organism: Streptomyces sp. NPDC050704 (assembly GCF_040654355.1). Lineage (NCBI taxonomy): Bacteria > Bacillati > Actinomycetota > Actinomycetes > Kitasatosporales > Streptomycetaceae > Streptomyces > Streptomyces sp. NPDC050704. Next base: position 70,848 of record NZ_JBFAHW010000033.1, read on the forward strand.
GGACAGTCCGCTCGGCGAACTGCTGCTGGTCGGAGAAGAGAGCCGGGACGGTGTGACACTGACGTCGCTGTCCATGCCCGGTCAGCGGAACGCCCCCACGGTGCGGTCCGGTTGGTCGCGCCAACCGGACCGCTTCACGTCCGTCACCCGGCAGCTGGCCGCCTACTTCGCCGGTGAACTCACCGAGTTCGAGGTCGAGTTCACTCCGGGCGGCGGCACGGACTTCCAGCGGCGCGTGTGGTCCGCGCTTGAGGAGATTCCGTATGGCACGTCGACCACGTACGGAGAACTCGCCGAGCGGCTGGGCCTGCCCCGTGAGCGGGTCCAGGCCCTGGGCGCCGCGATCGGCGCGAACCCGCTGCTCCTGGTGCGTCCGTGCCACCGCGTGATCGGCGCGGACGGCACCATGCGCGGTTACGCCGGCGGCGTGGAGCGCAAGGTCCGCCTTCTCACCCACGAGGGCGTCCTGCAGCCGACCCTCCTCTGAGACCTGAGACCTGAGACCGAGTCCCTGGCGGTCCGCCGCGTGAAGCACCGCCGGGGAACCACGAAGGAGACCCTCACCATGACCGACACCATGCTCCGAGCGGGCCGCGTCGGCGACCGGGTCGCGGCACAGGACCGGGACGCGCTGACCGGCGAACTCAACGCCTACGGCAACGCGCTCACCGGTCCGCTCCTCACGCCCGAACAGTGCCACGAGATCGCCGCCCTGTACGACGAGCCCGACCGCTTCCGCGCGACCATCGACATGGCCCGCCACCGCTTCGGTTCAGGCCAGTACCGCTACTTCACCCACCAACTGCCTGATGTCGTACGGGAGTTGCGCGAGGCGTTCTACCCGCTGCTGCTGCCCGTCGCCCGCGACTGGGCCGCAAAGCTGGGCCAACCCGCGCCCTGGCCCGACACGTTGGGGGAGTGGGTGGCGAGGTGCCATGCCGCCGGGCAGACCAAGTCCGCTCAGATCCTGCTGCGTTACGGCCCCGGTGACTGGAACGCCCTGCACCGGGACGTGTTCGGTGACCTGCTCTTCCCGCTCCAGGTCGTCATCGGCCTGGACGCCCCCGGAGTCGACTTCACGGGCGGTGAGTTCCTCATGACCGAGCAGCGACCGCGCGCCCAGTCCAGGGGATCGTCCACGACCCTGCTGCAGGGCCACGGGCTGATCTTCACCACCCGCGACCGGCCCGTGGCATCCAAGCGCGGCTGGTCCACCGGTCCCATGCGGCACGGGGTGAGCACCGTCCGCTCCGGACGACGACGCACGCTCGGCCTGGTCTTCCACGAAGCCGCTTAGCGCCGCCCGTGTCGCCGGAAACTCCGTTGCCCGGTCGACCCGCGGATGCTGAAGTGGCCGGATGGATCACGAAGCGGTACTGGCACTGTTCGACCGGGACATGCGCGAGAACGCGCGCGCCGACAGCCCCGGCGCCGTGGTGGAGCGGGTCGAGGGAGTGGTGCGGCAGATCGGCCCCGAACAGGGCTGGAGCGGAGTGCTCTGGTCGGACCTCGCGGATGCCGACGCGGACGTGGTGATCGCCGAGCAGGTGCGCCACTTCGCGGGGCTCGTCCGCGAGTTCGAGTGGAAGCTGTACGGGCACGACAGGCCGTACGACCTGGGACAGCGGCTGCGCGCGGCCGGGTTCACCTCCGAGCCCGAGGAGACGCTGATGATCGCCGAGTGCGGTGAGCTGGACCTCGACGCCAAGCCGCCGGAGGGCGTCGAACTGCGGCCCATCACCGACCGCGCGGGCGTGGACCTCATGGCCGAGGTCCAGAAACAGGCCTTCGGCACCGACAAGTCCCAGTTCCGCCATCAGCTGCTCGCACAGCTCGAAGCGGCTCCGGACACCGTGGTCGCGGTCGTGGCCCTCGCCGGTGACGTGCCGGTGAGCGCGGCCCGTATGGAACTCACCCCCGGCACGCGGTTCGCGGGCCTGTGGGGCGGTGGCACGGTCGAGGCCTGGCGCGGCCGCGGCATCTACCGCGCCCTGGTCGCCCACCGTGCCCGCATCGCCGCCGACCGCGGCTACCGCTACCTCCAGGTCGACGCCTCCGACCAGAGCCGCCCCATCCTCCGACGGCTCGGCTTCGCATCCCTCACCACGACCACGCCGTACGTCCACGCGGCCCCGTAGGCGCAGGCACACCGCCTCAGAGGTCGAGTTGGTACTCCACCGCCTTGTGCGTGGGCACGTATCCGAGGGCGTCGTTGATGCCGCGCATGTGTGTGTTGCTGTCGGCCGTGTCGGTGAGCAGACCGCCGAGTTCGGGATGCCGCTGCCGTGCGCGGCGGATCGACTCCGCCTTCATCCAGAGGCCGAGCCCGCGGCCACGATGTTCGGGCAGCACGCCGGTCCCGTAGTGCTGTGCGTCGCCCCGGCCGTCGCCGGGGACGACCAGCTCGGAGAAACCGACTATCGACCCGTCCGCCGTGTCCACCACGGCGACGGTGTGCAGCAGCTCGCCCCGCTTGGCGATCGCCTCGGCGGCGGAGAGCACCCGGTCCACGTCCCAGACGACCGTGCCGTAGTCGGTCCCGTCCATCGGCATGTCGTCCATGGCCCGTCGCGACCAGGCGAAGGTCTGCGCCAGTTCGGGCGGCACCGTGCCGTCCCATTGCGTCAACCGGTAGCCCTCGTGGGCCTGTTCGGCGATCTCGCCGATGCGGTGGAGGTCGGCGTCGGCCAGCGGAAGCCGGGCGTACGTCAGTGCCAGCACCCTCCGGAAGCCGCGTGCCGAGAGGAAGAGGTCGCCGGGGGAGCCGTCCTGGGCCTGGGCGAGGAGCGACCGGCGCCGCTCGTCCCGGGCCGCCGCCACGGCCGCGTCCAGCAGACGACTGCCGACACCCCGCCGTCGCTCGGTCCGGTGTACGGAGATCTCGAGCTCGGCGAGATGCTCCTGCCCCTCCTTGGTGAACAGCCGCAGGAAAGCGGATCCGACCGGCGCCCCCTCTTCGTCGGACGCCAGCCACGCCAAGCGGTGGCTGGACGCGGTGGGTTCGGGGTCGGTGAGCGCGGTGATGTGATGCGGCAAAGACGTCTCCGTCACGGTTGCGGTACGGGCCGAAGCCCGCAGACGCTAGCCGTGACGGAGAACGTCTGCAACTGGTTTTCGCGTAGTCGTACGCCGATGACTGACGGCGGTGACGCGGTGCGGCCCCGCGAGAGCGCGACCCCACACGAAAGAACGCCGGTAACCGTCGTGGTCAGCGGCGGCGGCCCGCCTTCGACCGGTCCAGGGCCGTGACACCGACTGCCGCGAGTCCGATCTGGATCAGCCATTCGACCCAGTCCACCCCGTCGGTGTCGGCCACGTCGAACGCGCCCGCGACGGCGGTGCCGGCCAGCGCTGCCAGGATGCCGACCGCGATCGTCCACAGAATGCCGATGCGCTGACGTCCGGGGACGACGAGCCGGCCCAGCACGCCGATGACGATTCCGATCACGACGGCACTGATAATGCCCGAGATCTCCATCTCAGCCCCTCTTCGTCATACTCCTTGCTGCTATGGGTTCCCCCTGGTCGTGAGTGCAGTCCACAAGGCGCGGCTCACTCGACGCCGTCTCCGCCCCGTCCGTCACTGCCGACCCAGCCGGTGGCAGCCAGCACCTCGCGCGCGACGTCGATCACCTCGCGGTCGTCGGTCGCCACCCGTACGGTGTCCGCGGGTGCCCGCTCCTCCAACAGCCGGGCTTTGTGCGCGCTGCCCTTCAACTCCTGCTCCAGTTCCGAGCCGAGCTCCCGCCCCTTCAACCGCTTGGCGGCGGTGGCGTCGGTGGCGGTGAGGAGCACCCGTACGAGCCGTACGTCCGCGCCCATCGCCCGCTCGAACATGCCGGCCGCCGCGGCCAGGACGCTCACGGTGTTCGTATATACGAGGCGCCGGTAGCCGAGCTCGGCGAAGTTCCCCCACACCGCCGTCAGATTGCGTTCCGTGATGCCGGCCCGGTGCGGGTCGCCGTCCGGTGCCGGATGCACCTGACCCATGAAGTCGCCCTCGATCACCGCGTGAGCGACCTTCGCCGTCCGTAGCCGGGCCGACACCTCCCACCCGACCGTCGACTTCCCGACTCCCGCACGTCCGCCGATGAGCAGAACCTCCGCATGACCCATGGGAGCAGCCTGCCGGTTGGGGGTGGCGTGGCGCGATCGAGATTCCCCGACGGTTCTACGTCCCTCAGACCGGTCTACCGTCAGCCGGTCTCGCCGGTGAGGCGCCACGTCCGCAGGGTGATCTCCCGGCCCCGTGACATACGCAGGACGGGCTCGTCGTCGGTGAGGGTGAACCCGGTGGTCCGGGCGACGGCGGCGCTGGCCGTGTTGCCCTCCTCGATGCACAGCACCACACGCCGCGCATCCGTGTGGCGCACGGCGTAGTCGGAGAGGAGGCGGACGGCCCGGGAGGCCAGGCCCCGGCCCCGGTGGGCGGCGCCGACGGCGTAGGCGATCTCCACATCCCGCTCGTCGGCCTTGTTGCGGAACAGCAGCACCTCGCCCAGGGGCCGGACACCGTCCGTGGTGATCGCGAGCTGCACCTTGCGCCCCTGTACCCGCGCCTCACGGGCCTCCGCGAGGTAGACCTGACCCGCCATGGTGTCGAAGGGCGAGGCCACCGGAGTCCAGCGAGCGACTTCCGGGTCGTCGTACAACTCGACCAGGGCGGAGATGTCGTCCTCGGACCATTCGCGCAGGTGGAGCCCGAACCCTTCGAGGCGCAGGTGTGGCGGCAGAGCGAGAGTCAGCGGGCTGTCCATGAATCGATCGTGCCTCGCGCGCGGACGGGCGGCCAAGGGTGCGTCGTCGTCGGTTCAGCGCGTGGCGGGCGTCGGGGCGCAGGCGGGGGTTCAGACACAGGCTCCGAGCTCCTGGTCGGGAGCTGCCGCGCAGCGCACGGCCTGGCGGATCGACGACACCGGATCGTCCTCGTGGTAGGGCCGCTCCGACGGCTCGATGCCGTCCAGGAACTCCTGGTAGCGCACGGCGTACGCGAGATGCGCGAGCGGCTCGGCGACGGCCAGGGCGCGGGCCGGATCGCTGTCGGGAACCTCCGCCCGCCACGCGTCCACCCAGGCGCGGGCGGCACCCGCGCGAACGGCGTCGGGGAGGAAGGAGTAGACGCGCAGCCCGTCCAGGACCGGGTTCCCCCAGTGGGCGTCGGCGAAGTCGACGATCACCGGCGGCCCGCCGTCACTGCGCCAGTTGCCTGGGTGGAAGTCCCCGTGCACGACCGTGTCCGGCAGACCGCACTCGTCGAGCAGGGACCAGCGGCCGGCCAACTCCCGTACGACGGTGAGCTCCTGGGCCGTGAGCAGGCCGGAGACCGGGCCGTCGAGCAACTCCCGGACGCGCTCGGCGAAGACGGATGTACGACGGTCCGGCAGGCCGGAGGGGCGATCCCACGGCCGTGTGGCGAGCACCGCCTGGGCGGCGACGAAGCGCCGCACACCGAGGGCGGCGGTCTCCGGTGACGCCTGCCAGCAGTCCTCGCCCGGGATGTGCTCCATCAGCAGGCGCCCGCCCGCGGAGCCGAGGACCGTCGGGACCAGCCCCGGATCGACGCGGGCGAACGCGGCGATGGCCGCCGCCTCGACGGAGGCGAAGTGCGGCGTGGCCTTGAGCCAGACAAGACCTCGGGCGGTGGGCAGCCGGAAGAGCCCGGCCAGGTTCCAGGTGCGGCGCTGCTCCACGGGCCCGGTCACCGGCCGCCCCGCCGCGGCCAGCGTGCCCGTCGACCAGTCGAGCAGCTCCCGCAGCCCGTCGATCCGTGCCCACGGCGCCCGCAGCGCCTCGTAACCGTTGAACACCGCTGGTTCGGCGGGCAGCTGAAGCAGCATGCTCGGACGCTCCAACGCCTCGACGTGGTACGTCACATGTCCGTCCCGCGCGCCCTCGCCACCCTCCACGGACAGCAGACGCAACACGAACACCGGTACACCGAGGCTCTCTTGCAGCCGCTGCACGACCGGCTCCACCTCGGACCACCACGGTACGTCGACGGGAAAGGGGCCGACGACGCCGAGGAAGTCCTCACCCGACGTCACCCACGCACTGAAAGTTCGGCTCACCGCGTCAGTGTGAGCGGCCCGACCGCGCTCGGCCAGTGAATTTCGTGCCGCGCCGGTCGGCTGAGGCGGTCCGGTGATTGACATGCAGGCAATTGCCTGCATAACTTTGAGTGTGCGATCGGAGAAGGGTTCAGAGGTGGAGAGGCACTCGGAGACGGATCAGGTGTTCAAGGCGCTGGCCGACGGGACACGCCGGCGACTGCTCGACAGGCTGCACGAGCACAACGGGCAGACGCTGGGGGAGCTGTGCGAGCGCATCGACATGGCCCGCCAGTCCGTGACCCAGCATCTGGCCGTCCTGGAGGCCGCCAACCTGGTCAGCGTGGTGCGGCGGGGGCGGGAAAGGCTGCACTACCTCAACCCCGTACCGCTTCACGAGATCCAGGAGCGGTGGATCGACAAGTTCGAGCGCCCGCGTCTGCGTGTGCTGGGCGCAGTCAAGCGACGAGCCGAGGAAGACATGACCGACAAGCCGACGTATGTGTATGTCACCTACATCGCAAGCACGCCCGAGAAGGTCTGGGACGCGCTCACCGACGCCGACCTGACCGCCGCCTACTGGGGCCACAGCAATGTCTGCGAGGACTGGCGGCGGGCCGGCTCCCGGTGGGAGCATCGGCGTACGGACGGCTCGGGCATCGCCGACGTGGTCGGCACCGTCGTGGAGAGCGAGCGTCCCACCCGGCTGGTGACCACCTGGGCCGCGCCCGAGGACGAGGGCCAGGAGGACAAGTACTCCCGGGTCTCCTTCGACATCAGGCCGCACGGTGGGATCGTCCGGCTCACCGTCACCCACGAGGACCTCGCCGACGAGGCCGAGGCGGCGGAGGCGGCATCCGGCTGGGCGGCCGTCCTGTCGAACCTGAAGTCCCTGCTGGAGACCGGCAGTCCGCTGCCGCAGGAGCCGTGGCTGGTGCCGAGTACCTGAGTTTCGGTACCTGAGTTTCGGCGGTGCGGCCCGGCGCCGGAGCCGCGTGCCCATGGGCCGGCCGGTCCGCGACGTCAGCGCCTCGGACCGGTCGGGGTTCCTCATCCGTGCCGGCGTCCTGCTACGCCGGCGGTGTAGTTGTTGTCCGCTGTGTCTTCGCCGACGCGGCCGTGCACAACAACCCCAGCACCAGGGCGAGAGCTCCGATGATGATGTTGTTCAGTACGACACCCGCGTCAGGGCTGTCGCCGACGATCCAGGGCGACACGATCATCCACACGCCCATGGCGCACATGGCCCAGCTCAGGCCGTACATCCGTGCCGGGGTGGTGGTGAATCCGAGGGCCAGTACGCCTATCGCGATGCCCATGATGAGGTTGTGGGTCACGAGGGCGGGCTGGCTTGTCGTGTAGTGGAGAATCCACGGGGAGGTGGCGCAGTACAGACCGAGCAGGAACACCGGTCCGTCCACGAGTGCCACATCGCGACCACCGAGCATGCGGGCGTACCTGTCCCGCATTTCGGTTACATCAGGGTGGCTGGTGATGTCACCTCTGGTGTGTGAGACGTCGGCCATGACTCGTCTCCTTCGTTCTCGGCAGATCCAACCGCTCCGGTGTGGTGTGCGGTAAGCGCCGCGTACCCATTGTGCGCTTATTTCATCTTTATGTGTAGCGGTCGGTGGGTCCGTAGGGGCGCGAGTGGTCAGGCGTATCGCTCCTGGTGACACTTCGCGACGAGGTTGGTGCGCTACGTGAAATTCGCCGGTCCGGGATGCGAGACCGATCGGGTATTCCTTGACGGTCCGGACCGGAGGCTGCCACGATCGAGAACATGACGATGCGACTGGACCTCACGCGGCGACGCCATGTCGACCTTGCGCGTGTCTCCAGCGCGGCCTGTTGCCCTGCGGCCTGACCGCAGCCTGCACACCTTCGTCCATTCCCCCTTCTCTGCTTGATCCGTGAACCGTCGAATGCCGTCGGTCCACAGGTGTGTGCTGCCTGAATTCATGAATTCCCCACCCTGAATTCGCCCTGCCCGCAGTTCCGCGACAGGAGTTCCTCATGCCTGCCCAAAACCTCTCCGCAGACCCCGTCCGTTTCGCCTACTGGGTGCCCAACGTCAGCGGCGGCCTGGTCACCAGCAAGATCGAGCAGCGCACCGACTGGAGCTACGACTACAACCGCGAACTCGCCGTCCTCGCCGAGAACAACGGCTTCGACTACGCCCTCAGCCAGGTCCGCTACATGGCCAGCTACGGCGCCGAGTTCCAGCACGAGTCGACCAGCTTCAGCCTCGCCCTGCTCCTCGCCACCGAGCGGCTGAAGGTCATCGCCGCCGTCCATCCTGGCCTGTGGCACCCGGGCGTCCTCGCCAAACTCGGCGCCACCGCCGACCACTTGTCGAAGGGCCGGTTCGCGGTCAACGTCGTCAGCGGCTGGTTCAAGGGCGAGTTCACCGCCCTCGGCGAACCATGGCTGGAGCACGACGAGCGTTACCGCCGCTCCGAGGAGTTCATCCGCGCCCTGCGCCAGATCTGGACCGAGGACCACACCGAACTCGCCGGTGACTTCTACCGGTTGCGCGACTTCACTCTCAAGCCCAAGCCCCTCAACACCCCCGAGCGCCCGCACCCGGAGATCTTCCAGGGCGGCAACTCCACCGCCGCCCGCGCCATGGCCGGCCGCGTCTCCGACTGGTACTTCTCCAACGGCAAGGACTTCGACGGCGTCACCGAGCAGATCGCCGACGTCCACACGTCCGCCGCCCAAGTCGGCCGCAGGGCACCGAAGTTCGGCCTCAACGCCTTCCTGATCGCCCGGGACACCGAGGCCGAGGCCCGCGAGACGCTCCGCGAGATCGTCGCCCAGGCCGACACCGAGGCCGTCGAGGGCTTCGGTGCCGCGGTGAAGCAGGCCGGACAGTCCGCCGCCGACGGCAAGGGCATGTGGCAGGACTCCAGCTTCGAGGACCTCGTTCAGTACAACGACGGCTTCCGTACGGGCCTGATCGGCACCCCGGAGCAGATCGCCGAGCGGATCGTCGCGTACAAGCGCCTCGGCGTCGACCTCTTCCTCCTCGGTTTCCTGCACTACCACGAGGAGGTGGAGTACTTCGGCCGTCGGGTGCTGCCACTGGTGCGGGAGCTGGAGGCCCAACTTCCGGAGAGCGAGCCAGAGTCCGTAGCGGTCCATGCCTGACGTCTGTCCACGACCCGTTCGCACCGCACTGCGAGAGAGGTTCACCATGAGCACCGCCACGCCCACCGACTGGCAGACCCGCCCCGCCCCGCAGACCGGCCAGCACTGGGTCGCCCGCGCCGCCGAGGTCGCCGCCGTCCTCGCCACCGACGCCGCCGCACGTGACCGCGTGGGCCACCCGGCACGATGGGGTCCAACTCCCCAAGGGCGCCGACCTGGTTACCCTGCTCAGCCCCAGCGAACACGGCGGCGGAGGCCAGGACTGGCCCACCGCCCACCGCGTAGTCCGCGAGATTTCCAAGGCGGACGACTCCATCGGGCAGCTGCTCGGCTACCACTACCTTTGACATCCTCCCCCCGCTGGAAGCAGGAGGATTCCAACCTTGAGAGGTTGAGGTTCACGGACGCTCGACCGCTTGAGCGGTGTCGTCCCACCGGCGTGTCCCGCCGCGACGTCGCGAGCGTAGCACGGCGCCTCGCACCGTCAGAGATCTTCTCGACAGGCAGCAGCGTCTCCGATGTCATGGTCCTCGAAGGCATCCTGGACGGCACCGACCAGCACCAATTCGCCATGGTGCCCTCCGACTCCGAGGGCCTGACCTTCCTCGACGACTGGGACAACATCGGCCAGCGGCTCACCGAGAGTGGCGGCGTCACCCTCGACGGGGTCCGCACCCCCTGGGCCTCCGCCGCCGGATACGTCGACAAGGAGTTCCGGCCGCGGATCTACAACACCCTCAACGTCCCCACCATCCAGCTGGTCTTCGTCAGCTTCTACCTCGGCATCGCGGGCGGCGCCCTGGAGACGGCGGCCACCTACACCCGTACCAAGGCGCGCGCGTGGCTCCATGGCGGCCACGAGCGTGCGGTCGACGAGCCGTACGTCATCGACGTCTACGGCGACCTCACCGCGAAGCTGTGGGCGGTCGAGGCCCTCGCGGACACCGTCGCCGCCGAGGGACAGAAGCTGCACGACGACCCCGACGCCGTCACCGAGAAGGCCCGCGGCGACTTCGAGGTCCGGGTGGCAGCCGTCAAGGCGCGTGCCACCGACGTCGCCCTGGAGATCAGCAACCGCATCTTCGAGGTGACCGGCGCCCGCTCGACCGCCACCGCCGAGGGCCTCGACCGCTTCTGGCGCAACGTCCGCACCCACACCCTCCACGACCCCGTCGCCTACAAGCGGCGAGAGGTCGGCCGCTGGGTCCTGGAGGGCGAACTGCCCGAACCCACCTGGTACTCCTGACCGCCCCTCTGCCCTCTGCTCCTCCGCTCCACCGTTTCTTGCTCCTCCGCTCTTCCGCTCGCTTCGGGGCGCCTCCTCCGCGCAGGAGGCGCCCCTCGTTCCCGAAAGAGGGCCCATGGCCACCGTCCTGTCCGTCTCCGGCAGTCCCTCCGTCTCCTCCCGCACGAACCGTCTGCTGCGCCACCTCGACACGCGGCTGATCGCGCAGGGCCACGAGGTGATCCCGCTCGACGTCCGCACGATCCCCGCCGACGCCCTGCTCGGCGCCGACTTCCGGCATCCCGCGATCGTCGAGGCCACCGAACTCTTCGAACGCGCCGACGGCATCGTCATCGGCACCCCCGTCTACAAGGCCGCCTACTCCGGTGTCCTCAAGGCGCTGCTCGACCTGCTCCCGCAGTACGCCCTCACCGGCAAGACCGTGCTGCCACTGGCCACCGGCGGCACCACCGCGCACGTGCTGGCCATCGACTACGCCCTGCGCCCGGTGCTCAGCTCCATGGGCGCCCGGCACATAGTCCAGGGCTGGTTCACCCTCGACAAGGACATCACGGTCGGCGAGGACGGCGGCATCACCGTGGCGCCCGCGGCCACCGAGGCCCTGACCCAGGTGCTCGACCAGTTCTCCGAAGCCCTGGGCCGTAGGCCGATCCTGGCCGCGGCGGGCTGACCGTGTCCGTGTCCACGGCAGCCAAAGTCATCGCCGACGACACCGAGGCGCTGTCCGTCGCCGCCGCACTGGCCGACGGGTTCCAGGCCGAGGCCTCCCGGCGGGACGCCGAACGCAGGCTGCCCCGGGAGGAGTTGGAGCTCCTCTCCGCCTCCGGACTGCTCGCCGTCACCGTGCCCGCCGAGCACGGCGGCGCCGACGTACGCCAGGAGACCCTCGCCGAGATCTTCCGGCTGCTCGCCTCGGCCGACGCGAGCCTCGCCCAGATCCCGCAGAGCCACTTCGTGTACGTCAACGTGATCCGTCGTCAGGGAACCTCGGAACAGCGGAAGTTCTTCTTCGGCGAGGTGCTGGCCGGGCGCCGCTTCGGCAACGCCCAGTCGGAGGCCGGTACGAAGCACGTCCAGGACATCCGCACCCGGCTGGAGCCGCGCCCGGACGGCTCGTACGTCCTCACCGGCGTCAAGCACTACTCCACGGGCGCCCTCTTCGCCGACTGGATCCCCGTCCTGGCCCGCACCGAGGACGAGACCCTGCATGTCGCGTACGTGCCCAGGGACGCCGACGGAGTCACGGTCGTCGACGACTGGGACGGCATGGGCCAGCGCACCACCGCCAGCGGCACCGTCCGGCTCGACGCCGTGCCCGTACCCGCCGACCGGATCGTCCCGCACCACCTCACCTTCCAGAGCCCTCAACTCCACGGCGCGATCGCCCAGTTGCTGCACACCGCCATCGATGCCGGGATCGCCTCGGGCGCACTCCCCGAAGCCGTGGAGTTCGTCCGCACCGAGAGCCGTCCCTGGTTCGAGAGCGGAGTCGAGACCGCGGCCGAGGACCCGCTGCTCATCCAGCGCTTCGGCGAACTGGCCATCCGGGTACGGGCCACCGAAGCACTGCTCGGCGCGGCAGCCCGGGCCGTCGACGCGGCCCGCGCCGACCTGACGGAGGCCTCGGCGGCGGAGGCGTCCATCGCCGTGGCCGCCGCGAAGGCGTACGCCGCGACCACCGCCGTCGAGGTGTCGGCCGCGCTCTTCGAAGTGTCCGGCACCAGATCCGCCCTCAACTCACTCAATCTGCACCGGCATTGGCGCGACGCCCGCACCCACACACTGCACGACCCGGCCCGCTGGAAGGTCCAGCACATCGGCCGCTATGTGCTCAACGGCACCCTGCCCCCGCGCCACGGACTCCTCTGAGCCCCACGAGAGCTCGTACAAACCCCCCCCACAAGAACCGCCACGAGAAACCCCCCGATCGGAGAACACCCCCGTGTCCCTCACCTTCCACTGGTTCCTGCCCACCAACGGCGACAGCCGTCACGTCGTCGGCGGTGGTCACGGCACCCCCGCCACGGTGTCCGGCCGGGACCGGCCGCCGACGGTCGCGTATCTGAGCCAGATCGCCCGCGCCGCCGAGGACCTCGGTTTCGTCGGCGCGCTCACGCCCACCGGTGCCTGGTGCGAGGACGCCTGGCTGACCACCGCGATGGTCGCCCAGCAGAGCGAGCGGCTGAAGTTCCTCGTCGCCTTCCGCCCCGGCTTCGTCTCACCGACGCTCGCGGCGCAGATGGCCTCCACCTTCCAGCGGCAGACCGGCGGGCGGCTCCTCCTCAACGTCGTCACCGGCGGCGAGAGCCACGAGCAGCGCGCGTACGGCGACTTCCTCGACAAGGACGCCCGCTACCGCCGTACCGGCGAATTCCTGGAGATCGTCCGGGACTTGTGGGAAGGCAAGACCGTCGACCTGGCAGGGGAGTTCCTCCAGGTCGAGGACGCCACGCTCGCACGCGTGCCCGACCCGGTCCCCGAGATCTACTTCGGCGGATCCTCGCCCATCGCGGGCGAGGTCGCCGCCAAGCACGTGGACGTGTACCTGACCTGGGGCGAGCCGCCCGCGCAGGTCGCCGAGAAGATCGCGTGGGTCCGCGGGCTGGCGGCGAAGGAGGGCCGCAGCGTCCGGTTCGGCATCCGGCTGCACGTCATCACCCGCGACACCTCCGAGCAGGCCTGGGCGGAGGCCGACCGGCTGCTCGCCGGCTTCGACCCGGAGACCGTGAAGTCCGTGCAGGCGGGGCTCGCCCGCAGCGAGTCCGAGGGCCAGCAGCGGATGCTCGCGCTGCACGGCGGCGGTCGCGACGGCCTGGAGATCCACCCCAACCTGTGGGCCGGCATCGGCCTCGTGCGCGGCGGCGCGGGCACCGCCCTGGTCGGCAGCCACGACGAGGTTGCCGACCGCATCGCCGAGTACCACCGCCTGGGCATCGACGAGTTCGTGCTCTCCGGCTATCCGCACCTGGAGGAGGCGTACTGGTTCGGCGAGGGCGTCCTGCCCCGGCTCGCCGCGCGCGGCCTGTGGCAGCACCCCTTCGCCGACCGGCCCATCCCCTCGGCACAGGTGCCGTTCGCGAGCTGAGGCTCCGGGGGCGCGGCCGCACCCCGCCCCCGGAAAACCGCTGTACTCGGCCGCCTCCCAGGTGATGACCTTGAGCGAGCCGCCCGGCTCGTACAGGGGAACTCGCACAGGTAAGGGGGACGGCCATGACGATCGCGAACATCCTGCTGTCCGGCATCGTCGGCTCCACCGCCTACGGCCTCGCCCACGCGGGCTCGGACGTGGACCGGCTCGGCATGTTCGCCGCCCCCACCGAAGACCTCCACGGCCTGCACCGGCCGAAGGAGTCCCATGTCACGACCGCGCCCGACAGCACACTCCACGAAGCGGCCAAGTGGTGCCGGCTCGCCCTGAGCGGCAACCCGACCGTCATGGAACTCGTCTGGCTGCCCGACGAGTTGTATGAGGTCCGTACGCCGCTCGGTGACGAACTGATCGGCATCCGGTCGACCCTGCTCGCCGCGCAGCGGGTCCGCGAGGCCTACCTCGGCTACGCCACGCAGCAGTTCAAGCGGCTCTACGAGCGCGGTGACGGCTCCTTCTCCGCCGATACGCGCAAACGGACGGCCAAGCACGCCCGCCACCTGAAGCGCCTGTGCCACCAGGGCTTCGAGCTGTACGCCACCGGACGGCTGAGCATCCGAGTCGAGGACCCGGAGGAGTACCACCGCTTCGGCGAACAGGTGGCAGCCGACGCCATGACCGCGCTGCCCCTGCTCAAGCGGTACGAAGCGGCCTTCGACGCGACCCCGAGCGCCCTGCCGGAACAGCCCGACGAGGGCGCCCGCCGAGGCGTGGCTGCGCCGCGTCCGCGCTCACTACTACACACCGGCGGCAGCGCCCGGGCGGTGACCGAAAAAATCTCCCGTCGACGTCGTGGCGTGTGTCGATCCGGCGGTCTCCCCTTCGTGTAGTCAGTGAGAGACCACCAAGGAGGACACGTCATGAAGCACTACCTGTTGAGCGTGATGCAGCCGGTGGGGGAGCCGCCCGCCCCCGAGGTCCTGGAAGGGATCATGCACGACCTCGATGTCTTCCACGCCGAACTCAAGGAGGCCGGCGCCTGGGTGTTCGCCGGGGGACTGCACGGACCTGAGACGGCCACGGTGGTGCGGGCCGACAAGGGAGACGTACTGATCACCGACGGCCCGTACACCGAGAGCAAGGAATACCTGGGCGGGATCTGCCTGATCAAGGCACCCGACCTCGACGCGGCACTTGAATGGGGCCGCAGGGCGACGCTGGCGACCACGCTTCCCATCGAGGTGCGGCCCTTCATGGGCGAAACCGAGGACTGATGACCTCGAACGCCGCCATCGAGGCCGTATTCCGCGCGGAATACGGCCGTGCGGTCGCCGTCCTCGTCCGCTTCCTCGGCGACATCGACCTCGCCGAGGAAGCGGTCCAGGACGCGTTCGCCACGGCGCTGCGGAAGTGGCCGGAGACGGGGATCCCGCCGAGCCCGGCCGGGTGGATCATCACCACCGCCCGCAACCGGGCCGTCGACCGGTGGCGCCGCGAGTCCGCGCGTGCGGCCCGGCACGCCGAGGCGGCCCGGCTGTACGCCCCCGACGCACCGCCCGAGGAGGGCCCCGTGCGTGACGACCGGCTCCGCCTGATCTTCACCTGCTGCCACCCCGCGCTCGCCACCCGGGCCCAGGTCGCGCTCACTCTGAGGCTCCTCGGCGGGCTCACCACGCCACAGATCGCCCGCGCCTTCCTCGTGCCGGAGCCCACCATGGCCCAGCGCCTGGTCAGGGCCAAGACCAAGATCCGCGACGCCCGTATCCCGTACCGCGTTCCGCGCGACGCCGACCTCCCCGATCGCGTCAAGGGAGTGCTTGCGGTCGTCTACCTCATTTTCAACGAGGGGTACGGGGGCCGGGAGGACCTCTGCGCGGAGGCAGTCCGCCTCGGCCGTCTGCTGGTCGAGCTCATGCCGGACGAGCCCGAGGCCCTCGGCCTGCTCGCGCTGATGCTCCTCATCGAGGCCCGCCGGCCCGCCCGCACGACGTCCGACGGCGAACTGGTGCTCCTCTCCGACCAGGACCGCTCCCGGTGGGACCGCGATCTGATCGCCGAGGGCCAGTCCCTCGTACGCCGCTGTCTGCGCCGCAACCGGCCCGGCCCGTACCAGATCCAGGCCGCGATCAACGCCGTCCACAGCGACGCCCCCACCGCGGCAGCCACCGACTGGGGCCAGATCCGCCGGCTGTACGACCAGCTCATGACCCTCGCCCCGAGCCCGGTCGTCGCCCTCAACCGCGCCGTCGCGGTGGCCGAGACCGAGGGACCGGATCGCGCCCTCGACCTCGTGGAGAAGCTCGACCTCGGTGGCTACCCGGCCTTCCACGCCGTACGAGCGGATCTGCTGCGCCGCCTGGGCCGCGGGGCGGAGGCGGTGCGGGCGTACGAGGCGGCCATCGCCCTGACCGAGAACTCGGCCGAGCGCGCCTGCCTGGAGCGAAGCCGGCAGGCGCTCGTACGGCCCTGAGGGCGGGCCCGCTCACACGCTCAGCGCCTCCCGCACGGACCGCTCCGCCTCCTGCCCGCCCTCACCGGACGACGTGACCCGCCCGGCCTCCAGGACGCAGTACCGCTGCGCCGCCCGCATCGCGAAGCCCACGTGCTGCTCGACGAGGAGCACCGAGAGTCCGCCGCGAGCGGCCAGCGCGAGGATCGTCTCCTCGATCTCGGCCACGATCGAGGGCTGGATGCCTTCGGTCGGCTCGTCCAGGAGCAGGATCCGAGGCTCCGTCACCAGGGCCCGGGCGATGGCGAGTTGCTGCCGCTGGCCGCCGGAGAGGAGACCCGCCCGCCGGTTCGACAGGGTCCGCAGCACCGGGAACATGTCCAGTGCCTCGGCGATCGCCGCCTTGCCGCGTTTGCGTCCGTCCGCGACCAGTTGGAGGTTCTCCGCCGTTGTGAGGTGGGGGAAGGCCTGCTGGCCCTGCGGCACGTAGGCCATACCGCGTGCCACGCGCTCGTGGGGCTTGCGGCGGGTGATGTCCTCCCCGTCCAGGCGGATCGCGCCGCTCGACGGGGTGAGCAGCCCGACGGCCGCCCGCAGCAGGGTGCTCTTGCCCGCGCCGTTGTGCCCGAGCACCGCGGCGACGCCGTCGGCCGGCACCTCCACGGAGACTCCGTGCAGGACGGTGCTGCGGTGGTAGCCGACCCGGATGTCGTCGATCTCCAGCTTCATGTCCGGCTCACGCCTCCTTCACGGCCGCGCCTGCGGCGGCGGCACCGTCCACGGGCTCAGGCTCAGATTCCGGCTCCGGCTCCGGCAGTATCAACTCGGCGTCCTGGACGGCCGCGTGCCCGAGGTACACCTCCTGCACCTTGGGGTCCGCCTGCACCTCGGCCACCGTCCCCTCGCTCAGCACCCGGCCCGCGTGCAGCACGCTGACGCTGCGCGCGAAGGAGCGCATGAAGTCCATGTCGTGCTCGATGACGACCACGGTCCGCTCCTCGCTGATGCGCTGCAACAGCTCACCCGTGGCCTGCCGTTCGTCGTGGCTCATGCCGGCGACCGGCTCGTCGAGCAGCAGCAGCCGTACGTCCTGCACGAGCAGCATGCCGATCTCCAGCCACTGCTTCTGTCCGTGGGCGAGTGTCCCGGCGAGGTTGTCGGCCGACTCGGTGAGCCCGACCGTCTCCAGGGCGCGCGCGACGGGCTCCGGGACGCTCTTGCGGCGCCGCAGCATCGTCAGCATGCCGCGCCCGGCGCCCGCCGCGATGTCCAGGTTCTGAAGGACCGTCAACTCCTCGAAGACCGTGGCCGTCTGGAACGTCCGGCCGATCCCCGACCGGGCGATCCTGTGCACACTGCGCCCGAGCAGCTCCCCGCCGCCGAAGAGCACCGAACCCTCCGCCTTCACCAGGCCGGTGACGGCGTCCACGAGCGTCGTCTTGCCCGCGCCGTTCGGCCCGATGAGGAAGCGCAGATCACCCGGAGCGACGTCGAGGTCGACACCGTCGACGGCCTTGAACCCGTCGAAGGACACCCGCAGTTGGCGTATCGCAAGGCCTGAGAGCTCACTCATGCTGCTTCTCCAAGAGGAAGGGCAGGCGTCGGTTCCCCGGTCGCGCGCGCCGCCCTGCGCCGCCGGACCATCCCGACCAGCGAGGCGAGACCGCCCGGCAGGAACGCCAGGGCCACGATGAACAGCAATCCCTGGAAGTACGTCCAGGCCGCCGGGAACTCCTCCGACAGTGCCGTCTTCGCCCAGGCGACCCCGACCGCGCCGAGTACCGCGCCGGCCAGGCTCGCCCGGCCGCCGACCGCGGCGCCGATGACGAACTCGATGGACGGCACGATGCCGATCATCGCGGGGGAGATGATGCCGACCGCGGGCACGAAGAGGGCTCCCGCGAGGCCGGCCATGCCGGCCGCCACGACGTACGCGACGAGCTTCACGTTCGCCGGGTCGTACCCGAGGAAGCGCACCCGCTCCTCCGAGTCCCGTACGGCGACGAGGAGTTCGCCGTACCGGCTGTTGATCAGCTGCCGGGCGATGACGATGAGCAGCAGCAGCGCCGCGGCGATGATGAAGTACACCATCCGCTGGTTGACCGGGTCGTTGAGGTCGTAGCCGAAGAAGCCCTGGATGTCGGTGAGTCCGTTGGTTCCGCCGGTCGTGGCCTGCTGGCCGATCAGCCAGATCGCGAAGGCCGCGGTGAGTGCCTGGCTGAGGATCGCGAAGTAGGCGCCCTTCACCCGGCGGCGGAAGATGAACGTGCCGAGGATCGCGGCGACGGCCATCGGCAGCAGCACGGTCGCGGCGAGCGCGAAGAGCGGATTCTCGAACGGCCGCCACCACCATGGGAGTTCGGTGGCCGTGCCGTACAGCTGCATGAAGTCGGGGAGGTTGCCAGGACCCGCGTCGGCGATCTTCAGGTGCATCGCCATGGCGTAGCCGCCCAGCCCGAAGAACACGCCCTGGCCGAGCGTGAGCAGTCCGCCGCGGCCCCAGGCCAGGCAGATGCCGACGGCGACCATCGCGGTGCACAGGTACTTGGCGAGCAGCCCGAGCCGGAAGTCGGAGAGCGCCAGCGGGGCGACGGCGAACAGGGCCAGGGCGGCCGCGGCGAAACCGGCCACGGCGCGCGTCGACCGCCCGTCGAGGAGGCCTTTGCCCTTGATTCCCTTGGTGGTTTTCGGTTCGGTCATACGAGGCTCCGGGTGCGCAGCGTGTACAGCCCCTGGGGCCGCCACTGGAGGAACGCGACGATGGCCACGAGGACGAGCACCTTCGCGACGCTGACCGTGGTGGAGTACTCCAGGACGGACTGCAGGACGCCCAGCACGAAGGCGACGATCACCGTCCCCTTGAGCTGTCCGATGCCGCCGACCACGATCACCAGGAACGCGTCGATGATGATGTTGGTGCCCATCGTGGGACCGATCGGACCGACCAGGGTCAGTGCGACGCCCGCGACCCCGGCGAGCCCGGACCCGATGAAGAACGCGGTCCGGTCCACGCGTTCGGTGGAGATGCCGGACACCTCGGCCAGATCGCGGTTCTGTACGACACCGCGGATCCGGCGGCCCAGCGAGGTCAGGCGCAGGGTCAGCGACAGCGCGACGACGGCCGCGACCGCCAACCCCAGAATGAACAGGCGGCTGTTGGCGAACGTCAGCGGGTCGTCGCCGCCGAGGATGGTGATGTTCCCGGTGAGCAGGTCGGGCGCGCGCGTCTGCACGTTCGGGGCGCCGAAGATGTCCCGGGCCGCCTGCTGGAGCATCAGCGAGACACCCCAGGTGACGAGCAGTGTGTCGAGCGGGCGCAGATACAGGCGGCGGATGAGCAGCCACTCCAGGAGCGCACCGAGAGCGCCCGCCACCAGGAAGGCCACGGGCAGCGCGACGAGCAGCGACAGGCCCGCGCTGCTGATGGACTTCTGGAGGACGTACGTGGTGTAGGCGCCGGCCATGATGAACTCGCCGTGGGCCATGTTGATGACGTTCATCTGGCCGAAGGTGAGCGAGAGGCCGAGCGCGATGAGCAGCAGGACGGCACCGATGCTGATGCCGGTGAAGGTCTGACCGAGGATCACGGTCATGCGGCGGCTCCGGGGAGGCGGGACGTGGGGGCCTCGCGCGAGGCCCCCACGTGCACGTGACGGGTGATCAGGAGAGGCCGGAGGCCCAGTCGTAGCCCTTGAGGTACGGGTCGGGCTTGATCGCCTTGCCGGAGTCCCACACCTGCTCGATCAGTCCGTCGCCGCCGATCCTGCCGATCCGGGCGGTCTTGTAGATGTGCTGCGACGCGCCGTCGACGGTGACCTTGCCCTCGGGAGCGTCGAAGGTGATGCCGTCCGAGGCGGCCTTCACCTTCTCCGGGTCGAAGGACTTGGCCTTCTCGACCATCGCCTTCCACAGGTAGACCGAGGTGTACGCGGCCTCCATCGGGTCGCTGGTCGGCTTGTCCTGGCCGTACTCCGCCTTGTACGCCTTCACGAACTTGGTGTTCGCCGCGCCCGCGGTCGTCTGGTAGTAGTTCCAGGCCGTCAACTGGCCGGCCAGGTACTGCGATCCGATCGACTTGACCTCTTCCTCGGCGATCGACACCGAGACCACCGGCATGCTCTTGGCGGTCAGGCCCGCGGACTTGTACTCCTTGAAGAAGGCCACGTTCGAGTCGCCGTTGAGGGTGTTGAAGACCGCGTCGGCCTTCGCCGCCTTCACCTTGTTGGCGATCGTGCTGAACTCCGTGGAACCCAGCGGCGCGTAGTCCTCGCCCAGCACCTTCATGCCGTTGGCCTTCGCGTACGCCCTGATGATCTTGTTGGCGGTACGCGGGAAGACGTAGTCGCTGCCGACGAGGTAAATGCTCTTCTTGCCCTGGCTCTTGAGGTAGTCGAGCGCCGGAACGATCTGCTGGTTCGTGGTGGCACCCGTGTAGAAGATGTACGGGGACTCCTCGAGTCCCTCGTACTGCACGGGATAGAACAGCAGGGACTTGTTCTTCTCGAAGACCGGCTTCACGGCCTTGCGGCTCGCCGAGGTCCAGCAGCCGAAGGTGGCCACGACCCGGTCCTCCTTGATCAGCTTGCTCGCCTTCTCGGCGAACGTCGGCCAGTCGGAGGCGCCGTCCTCGCTGATCGGCTTGATCTTCTTGCCGAGCACACCGCCCGAAGTGTTGATCTCCTCGATCGCCAGCTTCAGCGAGTTGCGTACGGTCACCTCGCTGATCGCCATGGTGCCGGACAGTGAGTTGAGCAGGCCGACCTTGACCGTGTCGCCGCTCGTGTCCGCCTTGGCCGCCGTGTCGGACGAGCCGCCCGCGTCGGTCTTGGCGCCGCACGCGGAGAGCGTGACGACGGCCGCGAGCGCCGCGGCACCCGCCATGACCCTGCGCCGGGAAAAACTGGAACCGCTGGAACCGCTGGACAAAAGAACCCCCTCGGGCTGGAAGGAGGACATCCTCCTGAAGTGCGGTCCACAGCCTCAGGTCGCCCTGTTTCCACGGCGTTTCGCAATACTTTCCCAGCGGTATCTTCGCGCTCTCAGCGGGTAACAAAAAATGCCCGGGGCGGAATTCTGCTCATGAATTCGCAGTTCGCCCGAGGCATTCTAATTACTTCCTGTGGGAAGTATCTTCGCGAGGACGGGAGCATGTCAAGACCGTGATTCGTGAAGATCCAGCTGGGCGACGACGTCGAAGTCCACGCCGTCCGCCCGCGCCAGGTAGATCCGCTGGCGCACATGGCTGCCCCGCAGGTGGAGCAGCCCGCGCGGGCCCTCGTACGACACGGTGTCCGCCGCCGCGCCGATCGCGGAGACGTCGAGGGTCCTGGCCCGGTCGATGAGCGCGGCGAGCAACAGCACGCCCTCGTAACACGATTCACCGAGACTGCCGAGGACCGGCGCCTCGACTCCGTACCGTCCGGCGTACTGGCCGTGGAAGTCGAGCGTGTCCTGATTCGCCAGTGACGCGAAGAACCCGGCCGTGCTGTAGAGGCCCTTCGTGGCGGTGGGGCCGCTCGCCATCAGCATGTTCTCGTCCATCAGCGTGCTCAGCCGCAGACACCGCTCGTCGAGACCGGAGGCGGCGAACGCCCGGTTGAAGCGGACCGCGTCACTGCCCACGAGCAGCATCAGCACGGCGTCCGCGTCCGACCGCTCGATCCGCCGCAGCACACCGTCGAAGTCATGGGTGCCGAGCGGCAGGTACGCCTCCGCGCAGATACCGCCTCCCGACTCGCGGGCGTAATGGTGCGCCGCCCTGGCCGTGCGCCGGGGCCACACATAGTCGTTGCCCACGACGAACCAGCGGCGCACCCGGTGCTCACCGGCCAACAGCCGCATGGCGGGCCGTAGTTGGTCGTTCGGCGTCTCGCTGGTCAGGAACACCCCGGCGGTGTGTTCGCCGCCCTCGTACAGCGCCGTGTACACGTAGGGCACCCGGTGGGCGATCCGCGGGGCCAGCGCCTGGCGTACGGAGGAGATGTGCCAGCCGGTGACGCCCTGCACGATGCCCAGGTCCACCAGCGCCTCGACGTGCTCGGCGATGTGCCGCGGCTCGGCGCCGCCGTCGACCGGCAGCAGCCGCAGCTCCTTGCCGAGCACCCCGCCCGAGCGGTTGACCTCCTCCGCGGCGAGCCGCGCGCACAGCTCGCAGGTGGGCCCGAAGATCCCCGCGGCGCCCTGCATGGGAAACACCAGGGCCACGCTGACGACCGAGTCGTCGGCGGTGAACCAGTCGAGCGGAGGCGGGTCGAGCCTGACCATACGGTCATGATTCCGGGTCCGTCCGGTGAACTCCAATCCGTCTCGGGGTGCGGTCCGCGCCTGCGGGGGCAGGTGTGCGGATCTTCGGTGGGAGATCCATTACGGGAAGCGCGACTTGTACGATGTGCTGACCCCCGGGAGCGAGGAGAAGGATGCCGACCCCACCTCCGCGTCGGTCTCAGGACCTCATGCACCTCTTGACGCGGGCCGAGCGGCTGGCCGCGCGCCGCCTGCAGGTCGCCCTGGAGGCGCACGACTGCTCACTCGACGCCTGGCGCGTGCTCTGCCTGCTCTCGGACGGCGAGGGCCACCCCATGACGGCGGTCGCCGAAGCGGCCTTCCTGCCGCCGCCGACCCTGACCAAGCTGGTCGACCACCTCGTTGACCAGAACCTGGTCTACCGGCGCGTCGACCCCCTCGACCGGCGCCGCATCCTCGCCCACCTCACCCCGCGCGGCGAGACGTACTGGCGGCGCGTGGACCGCGAGGTCCGTGCCCAGTGGCCGGCACTGAGCGACGGCGACGACGAGTTGCTGCGAGGGCTGCTGCACCGGCTGGTGGACGCGCTCGACGGCTCGGCCGCGGAGTCCTCCGTGTGACCTGACCCTCATGGAACATGTGCCGTGTCGGACGTGGAATTTATCCGGCCGCCCAAAAGGTTGGTGTATACATCTAGTATCACCAGAGCGCGGGCCCACGTCCGCCCCGACCAGCGAGGCACGCACCGTGAACCACCCCACCCCCGAGCAGCCCGCAGACGTCGTGGCCCGGCTGCGCGCCACCTTCCGCTCCGGCCGCACCAAGCCCGTCGAGTGGCGTACCGCCCAGCTGGGGCGCCTGCGCGAGATGCTCACCTCGCACGGTGACGACCTCGCCGCCGCCCTCCATGCCGACCTGGGCAAGAGCTCCACGGAGGCGTTCCGCACGGAGATCAACTTCGTCGTGCGGGAGATCGACCACACCCTGGACCACCTCGACGAATGGCTGCGTCCGGAGTCCGCACCCGTCCCCGCGCACCTCGGCGGCGACGCGACGGCGTGGACGCAGTACGACCCCCTCGGCGTCGTCCTGGTCATCGCACCCTGGAACTATCCGGCGCAGCTCCTGCTCGCGCCCCTGCTCGGCGCGCTCGCCGCGGGTAACGCGGTCGTCGCCAAGCCCAGCGAGCTGGCCCCGGCCACCTCCACCGTCCTGGCGCGGCTGCTGCGGCAGTACCTCGACACCGACGCGGTCGCCGTCGTCGAAGGCGGTATCCCGGAGACCACGGCCCTGCTCGCCGAGCGTTTCGACCACATCTTCTACACCGGCAACGGCACCGTCGGGCGGATCGTCATGACCGCCGCCGCGCGCCACCTGACCCCCGTCGCCCTCGAACTCGGCGGGAAGTCCCCTGCCTTCGTCGACCGGGACGCCGACCTCTCCGTCGTCGCCGGCCGCCTCGCGCGCGGCAAGTTCTCCAACGCCGGGCAGACGTGCGTCGCACCCGACTACGTACTCACCGATCCGGAGACGGCCCGCGCTCTCGAACCCGCTCTCCTGAAGGCCGTCGAGACGCTGTACGGGTCCGACCCGGCGAGTTCCGCCGAGTACGGCCGGATCGTCAACGAGCGGCACTTCGACCGGCTCAGCGGGCTGCTCGACTCCGGCCGTGTCGTGGTCGGCGGCGACCGTGACCGCGCCACGAAGTACATCGCGCCGACCGTCCTGGCCGACGTCGCCCCTGAGGCACCGGTCATGCGGGAGGAGATCTTCGGCCCGATCCTGCCCATCGTGACGGTCCCCGGCCTGGACGAGGCCATCGCCTTCATCAACGACCGCGACAAGCCCCTCGCCCTCTACGTCTTCTCCGAGTCCGACACCACCCGGCAGCGGATCGCCGACGAGACCTCCTCCGGCGGTCTCGGCTTCGGCCTGCCCCTCGCCCATCTCACCGTCTCCGACCTGCCGTTCGGCGGGGTCGGCGAGAGCGGCATGGGCAACTACCACGGCCGGTACTCGATCGAGACGTTCAGCCACCGCAAGGCGGTGCTCGCCAAACCGCTGCGGTGATGTGCGAGGGCTCTGGGTGAAGTGCCCGGCCGGGCTCCTCTGTTCGTTTCTGCGTGCCGTTCCTCTAGGCTCAAGGAGGTCATCAACTACCGCATGACATCTGCCCGGTGACGAAGTCGGCGTGGGGTGCGCGTCCCCGCTCCACGCCACCACTGGACGGCTTCAGGCGCAGCCACGGGTCGGCACATCCGGACGCCGACGACCCCGTGTGGCGCGTCCCGCCGGGCGGCGAAAGGGATGCGTCGTGCCTTCGGCGTCGGCGAACTACCGTACTCTGCTGCGCACTTCGGGTGCCGCGGCCTTCTTTCTTCCCGCCGCTGTCGGGCGTCTGGGTATCGCCATGACGGGGATCGGCATCGTCTGGCTGGTGCACGCTCGAACCGGGTCGTATGCCGCCGCGGGTCTCGTAACCGGCGGGTTCGCTGTCGCGGACGCCGTCGCCGGGCCCCAGATCGGCCGCCTTGTCGACCGGTTCGGGCAGACGCGGGTGCTTCCCTACGCGCTGGGCGCACATGCCGGGGCCGTGGCGCTGCTGCTCGCCGGCGCCGTTCCGGACCTCGTCGCGGGAGTGCTCGTCGGGGCGACGCTGCCCCAGCTCAGTGCCCTGTCCGCCGCTCGCTGGTCCGCCCTGCTGTCCGGTGAACGGGCCGCCGCGCTGCCCGCCGCCTTCGCCCTGGAGGCTCTCACCAACGGCGCGTCCTACATGGCAGGTCCGGCCCTGGTGAGCGTCCTCGGTGCGGCGGGCCGCCCGGGAGCCGGGGTGCTGCTCGCCGCCGCGCTCGTCGTCGGCGGCGGGCTCGCTCTCGCCGTCCAGCGCCGCACCGAGCCGCCCCTCACCGGCCACGCCGAACGCCGGCACGCCGGACGCGCCCTGCTCCGCTCCGCGTTCCTGCGGCAGGTCGCGCTCGGCCTCACGCTCGGGGTGTTCTTCGGCGCGGTGCAGGTGTCCGTCGCCGCGTACGCCGTCGGACGCGGCACGCCGGACGCGGCAGCGCTGCTCTATGTCGCCTTCAACTGCACGAATCTGGTGGGTGGTTGGGCCTACGGGGCATGGCGCCACGGCGGCTCACCCCGGCGCCGACAGGCGGCGGCCGCCGCCTGCCTCACCCTCGCGAGCATCCCGCTGACCTTCCTCGACGCTCCCCTCGCGGTCGGCGCCACCCTCGCCCTGACCGGACTCGCCGTGCCGGTCCTGCTGATCCTGGCCTCCGTCCTCACCGAGTCGGCGGTCCCGCGCGCCGTCCTCACCCAGGCGTTCACCTGGGGAAACTCCGCAAGCGCGGCAGGCATAGCGGGCGCCGCGGCGATCGCGGGGCGGGCGGTGGACGCGAGCGGTGCGCACGGCGGTTTCGGGGTGGCGGCGGGCGCCGCGGCGGTGATGACGGTCCTGGCGCTCGGTGGTCCGCGGGGCTCGCTACTGGACATGCCGAAGTCGCCCGCGCCCACGGAAGCCACGACGCCGAACCCGCAGCCGCCGCGAGTTGACTGGTCTACACCCTTGACTGGTCCAGACCAAGGGAGTTGAGTGTGCCTCCACACCCCCCACCACGGCCGCCCCGTACGCCGTGGCCGGTCTCACCGGCCTGTGCGCGCAAGGTTCCGCTCCGCGCTGCCCTCGTACGGGTACGGCCGTCCTCCGCGAAGGAGTTGATCCTGTGTCGAGACGCCGTATCGCCGGGTTCATGGCCGCGCTCATCGTCGGAAGCGCCGCGCCGGTGCTCCTGCCGGCGACGGGCGCGACCGCGGCCGCCTGTTCGAGCTATCCGAGCTGGGTGGCCGGCAAGCCCTACGTCACCGGCAACATCGTCCGCTACACCGACGGCAAGGCCTACATCGCCGAGCACGACAACCCGGGCTACGACCCCACGATCAGCACCTGGTACTGGGAGCCGTACGCCTGCGAGTCGGGCCCCACGAACCCCGCCGGCTTCGTCGTGAGCGAGGCGCAGTTCAACCAGATGTTCCCGAACCGGAATTCCTTCTACACGTACAGCGGGCTGCGGGCGGCGATGAGCGCCTACCCGGCCTTCGCGAACACCGGCAGCGACACCGTCAAGAAGCAGGAGGCCGCGGCCTTCCTCGCCAACGTCAGCCACGAGACCGGCGGCCTGGTCCACATCGTCGAGCAGAACACCGCCAACTACCCCCACTACTGCGACTGGGGCCGGCCGTACGGCTGCCCGGCCGGCCAGGCCGCGTACTACGGCCGGGGCCCGATCCAGCTCAGCTGGAACTTCAACTACAAGGCCGCGGGCGACGCGCTCGGCATCGACCTCCTCAACAACCCCTGGCTCGTACAGAACGACGCATCCGTGGCCTGGAAGACGGGCCTCTGGTACTGGAACACGCAGACCGGTCCCGGCACGATGACGGGCCACAACGCGATGGTCAACGGCGCGGGCTTCGGCCAGACGATCCGCAGCATCAACGGTTCGCTGGAGTGCGACGGCAAGAACCCGGCCCAGGTGCAGAGCCGGGTGAGCGCGTACCAGCGGTTCACGCAGATCCTCGGCACGACGGCGGGCGGCAACCTGTACTGCTGACGTCCGTGGGGCGGCGACCTGGTGTCGCCGCCCTGTCGGACCGGTCCACGCTCTTGACCGGTACATACCAAACCGATTGAGTGTGCCGCGCAGACCCCCACACCCGGCCGCCGCTCCCGGCGCCGCCGCGCCGCCGAAGGGACACCGACCGCCATGCGGATCCATCGCCCCCTGCTCTCCTCGCTCTCCTTCGCCGTTGCCGGAGCGGCACTGGCCACCGTCCTGGCGGCTCCCGCACACTCGGCGGAGGCGCCGACGTCGGGTGTCTTCTACGTGCAGAGCGCGGTGACGGGACTGAACGCGGCCGACAGCGGGGGAGCGGTCCTCCAGCGCAACCCCAAGGGCAACGAGGACCGCCAGCAGTGGACGCTGCGGCCGAGCGGCACGTCGTACGTACTGGAGAGCACCGATGCGGCGGGCAGCTGCCTGGGCCGCTCCGCCGGCCAGGCGAGAACCGTGACCTGTGCCGGCGCCGACGCCGCGTGGGAGATCGCACCGACAGGAACGGGGACGGGGGCGGGAACGGGAACGGACCAGTACCGGCTCAAAGTCCCGGGCGCCGACCAGTACCTGACCGTGGGCGCGAAGCCCTCCGGCGCCAACTACCCCGCCCAGCTGGTCGTGGGCCCGACGAGCAGCCGGTCCGCCTGGTATCTGACCCCGGTGACATCACCGACCTC
The DNA here is from genome assembly GCF_040654355.1 of Streptomyces sp. NPDC050704. NCBI lineage: Bacteria > Bacillati > Actinomycetota > Actinomycetes > Kitasatosporales > Streptomycetaceae > Streptomyces > Streptomyces sp. NPDC050704. The sequence continues at coordinate 98,367 of NZ_JBFAHW010000033.1, forward strand.
CCCGATGCCGTCCCCGGACCAACGCACCCTGGACCAGGTCACGTTCCTCACCTCGCACAACGCCTATGCGAACGGCGTCGACGGCGGCTTCGCCCCGCCCTTCGTGAACCTCGTCCCGAACCAGAGCCGAGGCATCAGCCAGCAACTCACCGACGGCGTACGCGGGTTCATGATGGACGTACATCAGACGCCGGACGGCGCGATCCTGTGCCACAACAGCTGCACGCTCGTCAGCAGGCCGGTGGCCCTGTGGGTGGACATCCAGCGCATGGTCGACTTCCTCAAGCAGAACCCGAGTGAGGTCGTCACCGTCTTCCTGGAGGACTACGTCGACCCGGGCGTCCTGCGCGGCGAACTGGCCCGCGTGAACGGCCTGTCCGACGTTCTCTACCGCCCCGACCAGACCGGCGTACGGACAAAGGGCTGGCCGCGGATGGCGGACCTGATCGCCGCCGACGACCGCCTGCTCATCTTCACCGACCACAGTCGCTCGTCCGACCAGTCCGCGGGCCTGACCCGTGACAGCTTCGGCGTGATGTACCAGCGCGAGTGGACCGTGGAGAACTACTGGTCGATGGGCTCCGGCCTCGGCGGCTCCGACTGGTCCTGCTACAGCCGCTGGTACGACGCCAACACGAACATCCCGCTGACCGGCGCCGCCCCGCCCTTCCGCCCGCTCTTCGTGATGAACCACTTCCGGGACGCCGCGATCGCCTCCACCGCCACCACCGACAACACCAAACTCACCGACCGGGCCCAGCGCTTCTGCCAGCCGGCGGCCCGCAAGAAGCCCAACTTCCTCGCGGTGGACCGGTACGACCTCGGGAACCCGGCGGCGGCGGTGGCCACCTTGAACACGTACACGTACACGTACTGAGGGGCAGGCCGTGAAACCGGGGCTGGACCACAGGGCCGAGCGTGGTCGCGTGCCCTCGGAGTGGAGATCGCACGGCCGGGCGTGAGATCCGCACGGCCCACCTGTGCGAATCTCACGCCCTCCGAGCACGGCTCCGAGGCGCTGCGGCGACCGTGTCAGCCCAACTGCCCGTGCAGGAAGTCCACCGTGCTGCCCCAGGCCTGCGCCGACGACTCGGGGTCGTGGACCTCGGGACGGCCGTCATTGAAGAAGGCGTGGTCGGCCGGGTAGACGCGGAAGTCCGCGGTGATGCCGGACTGCTCGCGGATCGTGTCGCGCAGGGCATCGAGGGAGTCGACGGGGATGGCGGCGTCGCGGTCGCCGTAGTGCCCGAGGATCTGCGCCTTGAGGCCGGAGAAGTCGGGCGCCTCGCCCTGGATGACGCCGTAGAAGGGAACGGCCGCGCTGACGCGCGGGTCGGTGGCCGCCTGGTAGAGGACGAAGCCACCGCCCATGCAGAACCCGACCGAGCCGACGGTCTCGGAGGTGACCTCGGGCATCGCGAGCAGGTGGTCGACGGCGCCCGAGAGCAGTTCGACACCGCGCGGCACGGGCAGGTCCTGCATCATGCGGAACGCCTCCGTGCTGTCGTGCGCCACATTGCCGCCGTACAGGTCGGGCGCCAGCGCCACGAAGCCCTCCCTCGCCAGCCGCTCGGTGACATCCGCGATGTGGTCGGTCAGACCCCACCACTCCTGGATCACGATCACACCGGGCCCCTGCCCGGCGGGCGGCAGCGCCAGGTAGCCGTGAGCGGTGGTCCCGCCGCTCGGGAAGGTCACGTTCTGGTGGGCGGGAGCCCCGGTCGACCTGGGCGTTTCGGACATGGTGAGTCACTCCTGTCACTTGATTCGCACTCGATCTTGACTCCAGCATGCAGGTGTCGGGTGAGGAGGCAGTAAGCGGCCCCCCACTTCGACGGACCGGTCGCCGCGATGCCGTATCCTCGCGTGTTACGTATAACCTTCCCCGGACTCTCCCCGTCCGACCACCTGCCCGAGAGGCCCCGATGAAACGCATCGCCCTGGTCACCCTCGTCGTCGACGACTACGACGAGGCGATCCGCTTCTACACCGAGGCCCTCGGATTCCGGCTCACCGAGGACACCCCGCGACCCGACGGGTCCCGCTGGGTCGTCGTGGAGCCGGACACCGGTGGGCACGGCACCGCGCTCCTGCTGGCCCGGGCCAAGGGCGAGGCGCAGCGCGGCCGGGTCGGCGACCAGACCGGCGGACGCGTGGGCTTCTTCCTGCACACCGACGACTTCGCCCGCGACCACGCCCGTATGACCGCGGCCGGGGTGACCTTCCTGGAGGAGCCGCGGCACGAGACGTACGGCTCGGTCGTCGTCTTCCAGGACCTGTACGGAAACCGGTGGGACCTGCTGCAGCCCGCCCCACTCGAACAAGCCGCTCAGTAATCAGCAGCCCCTACAGCCCGTAGCTCCTACAACCAGTAGCTCCCACTCACAGAGAACCTGCCGAGGAACCACCGCATGACCGCGTCCCGCATAGACATCGACACCATCCGCCGCCTCCCCAAGGCGGTCCTGCACGACCACCTCGACGGCGGCCTGCGCCCCACCACGCTCGTCGAACTCGCCGACGCGGTCGGCCACACCCTTCCCACCACCGACCCGGACGCGCTCGCCGCCTGGTACTACGACGCGGCCAACTCCGGTGACCTGGTCCGCTACATCGCCACCTTCGAGCACACCCTCGCCGTGATGCAGACCCGCGAGGGCCTGCTGCGGACCGCCGAGGAGTACGTCCTCGACCTGGCCGAGGACGGCGTCGTCTACGGCGAGGTCCGCTACGCCCCCGAGCTGATGCTGAACGGCGGGCTCACCCTGCCCGAGGTCGTCGAGGCCGTGCAGGAGGGCCTGGCCGCGGGCATGGTGAAGGCGGCCGCCGCGGGCACCCCGGTCCGGGTGGGCACGCTGCTCTGCGGGATGCGCATGTTCGACCGCGGCCGGGAGATCGCCGACCTCGCCGTGGCGTTCCGTGACGCGGGCGTCCTCGGCTTCGACATCGCGGGCGCCGAGGACGGCTTCCCGCCCGCCGACCATCTCGCCGCCTTCGAGTACCTGCGCGCCGAGAACGTCCCGTTCACCATCCACGCCGGCGAGGCCCACGGCCTGCCCAGCATCCACCAGGCCCTCCAGGTCTGCGGCGCCCAGCGCATCGGTCACGGTGTCCGTATCACCGAGGACATCGTGGACGGCAAGCTCGGCCGTGTCGCGGGCTGGGTGCGCGACCGCCGTATCGCCCTGGAGATGTGCCCCACCTCCAACCTCCAGACGGGCGCGGCCACTTCGATCGCCGACCACCCGATCACCCACCTGCGCGACCTGGGCTTCCGCGTCACCCTCAACACCGACAACCGCCTCGTCTCCGGCACCACCATGACCCGCGAGATGTCCCTGCTCGTCGACGAGGCGGGCTGGACCCTCGACGACCTGCGCACGGTCACGGTCAACGCCCTCAAGAGCGCCTTCATCCCGTTCGACGAGCGCAACGCCCTCATCCGGGACGTGGTCTTCGGCATCACCGAACCCGACGCCGGCTCCAACAGCCACCGCATCACCACCACCGCCCGCCGGGACGGCAACGGCACCGACGCCAACGCCGACT